>CAYFNP010000028.1:0-12151 GCA_964344425.1 uncultured Bifidobacterium sp.
GCCGCGGATCTTGTTCACGACGAGCGTCGCGAGGGCTTCACCCTCGACATCCTCGGCGATGATGACGAGCGCCTTGCCCGACTTCATCACGGCCTCGAGCGCCGGAAGCATGGACTGCACCGACGAGATCTTCGAGGAGTAGAGGAGGATGTACGGATCGTCGAGGATCGCCTCTTGACGATCGGCGTCGGTGACGAAGTACGGCGAGAGATAGCCCTTGTCGAACTGCATGCCCTCGGTGAAGTCGAGTTCGATGCCGAACGTGTTGCTCTCTTCGACCGTGACCACGCCGTCCTTGCCGACCTTGTCGATTGCGTCGGCGATGACGCCGCCGATCGCGGCATCGGCCGCCGAGATGGTGGCGACGTTCGCGATGTCCTGCTTGTCGTCGACATCCTTCGACTGGCTCTTGATGGACTCGACGGCCGCAGCGACGGCCTTTTCGATGCCGCGCTTCAGACCCATCGGGTTGGCACCGGCCGCGACGTTGCGCAGGCCGTGGTGCACCATCGCCTGGGCGAGAACGGTTGCGGTGGTCGTGCCGTCACCCGCGACGTCGTTGGTCTTCGTCGCGACTTCCTTCACGAGCTGAGCGCCCATGTTCTCGAATGCGTCTTCGAGCTCGACTTCCTTCGCGATCGACACACCGTCGTTCGTGATGGTGGGAGCGCCGAACTTCTTGTCGAGCACGACGTTGCGACCCTTGGGTCCGAGTGTCACCTTCACCGCGTCGGCGAGTTTGTTGACACCGGCCTCGAGTGCGCGACGTGCTTCTTCGTCGAATTTGAGGATCTTTGCCATGTTGTGCGGACCGTCCTGACTACTTCGTCACGATTGCGAGCACGTCGCGGCTGGAGAGAATGAGGAGATCGTCGCCACCATGGCTGACCTCGGTGCCGCCGTACTTGCTGTAGAGGACGGTGTCGCCGACCTTGACGTCGAGCGCGAAGTGCTTGCCTTCGTCGTCGCTCCAACGGCCGGGACCGACGGCGAGGACGGTTCCCTGCTGGGGCTTTTCCTTGGCGGTGTCGGGAATGACGAGACCAGATGCAGTGGTCTGCTCGGCCTCGTTGGGCTTCACAACAATCCGGTCATCCAACGGCTTCAGGTTCATTTCGCAGGCCTCCATTTGGCACTTATTGGTTGGGGTTTCTTTGCCCCCGGGCGGTTAGCACTCGGGGTTAGCGAGTGCCAATGCTACGGTCCCCCGCCGCCCGTTAGCAACCGTGAGGCCCGAGTGCTAACGGTTCAGGCGTACTCGGCCAGCAGGTCGGCCGTCCGGCGCAGGGGCAGGCCGACGACGGTCGACATCGCCCCGTGGACCCGCGCGACGAGCACCCCGCCATGCCCCTGGACCGCATAGGCGCCGGCCTTTCCGAAGGGCTCCCCCGTGTCGAGGTACCACTCGAGAATGTGCGGGCCGAGCGCCTGCAGGGTCACCCGGGCCGAGTCGTGGAACGTCACCGCGCCGCGCGGGCCGACGAGGCTGACCGCGGTGTGGACGTTGTGGGTCCGGCCCGACAGGGCCAACAGAATCCGTCGCGCGTCGTCGCGGTCACGGGGTTGGCCGTGCACCACCCCGTCAAGTTCGACACACGTATCGGCGCCGAGAACCGGAACGTGGGGGTGCAATCCCGCGACCACGTTTGCTTTCTCCACGCTCAACCGCCGCACGTAGTCGACCGCCGACTCCCCCGGCCGCTGCGTTTCGTCGATGTCAGCGGGCACGACGCGCGGTCGGTGACCGATGCGTGCGAGCAACTCGATACGTCGCGGTGAACGCGACGCAAGGATGAAATCAACCACCGCTGAGCGCCGCAACGTGATTGTCGTCGGGCGGTGTCATGTCGTCGAGACTGTCGAGATATCCGTCGGGCAGCGCGACACGGATCGGTCCACTGGTGTGACCACGTGTCGCGCGTTCACCGTTCGGTACGACCTGAATGTCGCGGTCAAGACCGGCGAACAGATCCTCGAGTTGTTCGATCGTGTCGGCCTGTGCCGCACGCCGACGCACTTCGCCTCCGACCGGGTAACCGGTGAAGTACCAGCCTGTGTGCTTGCGGAACTCACGGATGCCCTTGCCGGGAAGGGAGAAGTCGACGAGCGCACGTGCGTGCCGCAGCATGACGTCGGTGACGAAGCCGAGTGGCGGTGGATCCTGAACGGAACGTCCCGCGAACGCGTCGAGAAGATCGCGGAACAACCACGGACGCCCCAGGCAGCCGCGGCCGATGACGACACCATCGCATCCCGTGTGTTCGATCATCCGCAGAGCGTCGCGGGCATCCCAGATGTCACCGTTTCCGAGCACCTGCATGTCGGGCACGTGGCGCTTCAGTGCGGCGATTGCATCCCACCGGGCGTGACCCGAATAGTGCTGCTCGGCGGTTCGCGCGTGAAGTGCGATCCATGCGCAGCCTTCTTCGGCCGCGATCGAACCGGTGTCGAGAAACGTCATCAAATCATCGGTGACGCCCATGCGGAACTTCGCGGTCACCGGGATGCCCGACGCGTTGCGCACCGTCTCACGGAGAATCGCGCGCAAGAGGTTCTTCTTCAACGGCACCGCCGCACCGCCGCCACGTCGCGTCACTTTTGCCGCGGGGCAACCGAAGTTGATGTCGATGTGGTCGACGAGACCCTCGTCGACAAGTCGCGCCGCTGCCGCGCCCATCATCGCGGGGTCGGATCCGTACAACTGCAGACTGCGCGGGGATTCGTCGGGCCCGAACGACACCATTCGCTTGGTGCGCGCGCTGCCGTGGACGAGTGCCGTCGCCATCACCATTTCGTTCACGTAGACGAGACCGGGACCGAACTCGCGGCACAGTGCGCGGAACGGTGCGTTGGTGACGCCTGCCATTGGCGCAAGCACGACCGGTGGAGACACGACGTGCCCGCCGAGTCGCAGTGCACGCGGGGCAGTTGTCGGGGTGGTCGTCACGTCAGCGCCGCCTTGCCCGGTTGGTGCGCACGGTGTCTGCGACGAGCGACAGGTTCGGAATCGCACCGACGTCGAGACCCGTCGGTCCGCGGTCGCGCAGGCCGTACCAACCGGCCGACGCGATCATGGCGGCGTTGTCGGTGCACATTTCGCGACTCGGAAGCGCGACACGGAACCCGCCCTCACCTGCGAGACGCGTGACCTCGCTGCGCAAGAGTGAGTTCGCCGCGACGCCCCCACCGAGCACGACGGAATGCGCCGATGTTTCGCGCGCAGCACGCATCAGCTTTGCGGCAAGCACGTCGACCACGGCCGCCTGGAAACTGGCGGCGACGTCGTCGGATGACACATCGGGGTTCTTGCGCACGTGGTTGATGACCGCGGTCTTCAAACCGCTGAAGGAAAAGTCGAGGCCGTCGTGCAGCATCGCGCGCGGAAAGTCGATGGCCGAAGCATTGCCGCGCTGTGCCGCGCGGTCGATGGCCGGACCGCCTGGGTAACCGATGTCGAGAAATCGCGCGATCTTGTCGAATGCTTCGCCTGCGGCATCGTCGATCGTGGCACCGAGAAGTCGGTACGAACCCGGGCCATCCATCGACAACAACAACGTGTTTCCGCCGGAAACCAAGAGAACGACCGCGGGGAATTCGAGGCCCGGGTCGTCGAGCAACGCCGCGTAGAGATGCGCCTCGAGGTGGTTGACCCCCACCAAAGGAACATCGAGCGCGAAGGACATCGCCTTGGCAGCCGAGACACCGACGAGCAACGCGCCAATCAGCCCGGGGCCCACGGTGACCGCAACCGCATCGATACGGTCGGCATGGATGCCCGCACCCTCGAGCGCGTCGTTGATGACCGGCCCGATGAGCTCGAGGTGCGCTCGGCTTGCGACCTCGGGCACCACGCCACCGAATTTTGCGTGGATGTCGATCTGGCTCGAGACGACGGACGACAGCACGTCGGTGCCACCCATCACGACCGCCGCCGCGGTTTCATCACAACTGGTCTCGATACCGAGAACGACCGTCGACTCGTTGACCGTCGCGCGGGGGTTCATCGCGTGCTCCTTGCAACGTGCGCACTGCGTTCGTTCTCGATGGCGCGAAGGCGATGCGCATAATCGGGCGATGACACGTCGTGGCACCACATGACGATGGCATCTTCGACGTTCTCGTAGTACTTGCGCCGCACGCCCGCGGGCACGAACCCGAACCTCGCGTACAGCGCCTGGGCAGCGGTGTTGCTGACGCGCACCTCGAGCGACAGGCCCTGACATTCGCGTTCGCGCGCCTTCCAGCACAACTCAAGCAACAACTCCGAGGCGATGCCACGACGCTGCCACTCGGGGTCGACCGCAATGTTGGTGACGTGCGCATCATCGGGCGTGAACAAGAGGCCCGCATAACCGACGAGCGTGCCGTCGATCGTGCCGACCACGTAGTAGCGGTCGCCCCGCTTCGCGAGATCAAGTTCGGCGGTGAAAACACCCATGGTCCACGGACGGGGGTACACCACGTTCTCGATCGGCATGACGGCGCGCAAGTGGCGCCGTCGCATGATTTCGATGTCGAGGACCGGGTTCATCGCGTCATCCAGTTGATCTCGGCATCGGGTGGTCGCAGGTACATCGGCTCGGCGCCGCCCGCGGTTCCGGACTCCAGTCGTTCGGCCGCAAGGGCAACCAGAATCGCGGCGTTCGGGACGTGCGGGTCGAGAACCGCCCGCGCCGGGTTCGAGTTGTCCCCCACCTGAACCGTGTCGGGGCAGGCGCGCAGTTCCTCGGCGTAGCGACGCGCACCCGTGCCGACCACCAGCGCGCGCTGTCCCCTGTCCATCAGGTCCTCGACGAGTTCGGGTACGTCACCGACGCGCGGTGGTCGAACCTCTTCGAAGGGAGCCACGTCGCTGAAGTTGTTGCGGAACATCGACCAGTACACCTGGCCGCGGCGGGCGTCGAGCACCGGCACGACAAGGTCGACCGCATCGACATCGGTTGGCACCGCGGCGAGGGCACCGTGCGCCACGATTGTCAGACTGTCGACACCAACGACCGGAATCTCGGCAAGGCCCGCGAGCATGCGGGCGGTCGCAAGCCCGACGCGCATTCCGGTGAACAGACCGGGTCCAACATCGACGGCAACCGCGCTGAGATCGTGGACGTTGGTTCCGAGATTGTCGAGAAGCCCCTTGATTGCGGGCACGAGGGCCTCGACATGGCGACGTTCGCTGGACACGTGAAACGACGCCTCGATGCGCGACGAATCACCGACGGCGACGCTGACCTGTTCGCTTGCCGTATCGATGGCAAGAATCCGCGGACCGCTCATCACGCGTCCCAACCGTCGATGACATGGTCACCGAGAGCCGCGCGCAGTTTCTCGAATCGAACGTCCCACCGTCGGCCGACGGGACGAAGCGCGAGATCGCGCGACGAACCATCGTCGTCGACAACGATGCGCACTTCGAGATGGTCGCCGATGATGTCATCACCGACATCGCCCCACTCGACGAGAACCACGCCGGTCCTTGCAAGCTCGTCGAGTGCCAGGTCTTCGATTTCGTCGGTGTGCGAAAGGCGGTAGAGGTCGACGTGGTGAACCGTCAGCCCGTCTCCGTCGTACGAGTGGACGATGTTGAACGTGGGCGAGGTGACCGGTTCGTCGACGCCGAGCGCCGCCGCCACTTCCTTGGCGAGTGCGGTTTTCCCCGCACCCATCTCGCCGGCCAGCACGACGACGTCGCCGGTACGCAGGAACCCGGCGAGGCACCGAGCGATTTCGGCGGTGTCGAGGAGAGTTGCGGCGTGGAGATACATGACGGCGACCCGTTACACGCTACGGGCGTGCACCCGCGGCACCCGCGAACCGATGCCGCAGGTGATTTCGTAGCCGATGGTGTCGAGGGCGCGCGCCCACTCCTCGGCGCGGATCGATTCGTCGCCCTGACGGCCGATCAGCACCGCCTCGTCGCCGACCCGCACCTCGTCGTCACCGCAGTCGATCATCAACTGGTCCATCGTCACCACGCCGGTGATCGGTCGACGTCGTCCGCCGACGAGCACCTCGCCACCCTGCGACCACAGCCGCCGCGGAACGCCGTCGGCATAACCGATGGGAATCGTCGCGATCGTGGTGTCGCGCGTTGCGACGAAGCGATGACCGTACGACACTCCCTCACCCGCAGCGATGCGTTGCACGCGCGAGATGCGGGCGCGCAGCGAAAGGACCGGGCGTAGATCCACACAGTGCTCAGCCACGCCGTCACCGGGGACGATGCCGTAAGTGGCAATGCCCGAGCGCACGAAGTCGTGCCGCTGGTTGGGCATCGACATTGCACCGGCGGAGTTCACAGCATGAACGCGGACCCCATCGGGCAGCGGACCGATCGCGTGCAGCGTCTCGGCGAACCTGCGCGCCTGCATTTGGTTCGCGGGATGATCGGGGATGTCGGCGGCCGCGAAATGCGTGTAGATACCGGCCAGGCGCAGGGCATCGCTGTGCTCAATCACCCGCGACACGACCAACTTGGCGTGTTCGGGTTCCGCGCCGACACGGTGCATGCCGGTGTCGATCTTCACGTGCACGTCGAGTGCGTGTGTGCTGGATTCGCGGACACAACGTGCGAGTGCATCGACGTGGTCGACTCGGTACACGGTCGGTATCAGCCGGTTCGCAACGATCGCGGGGAGCTCGGTGTCGGGCTGTTCGGAAAAGAGAAGTATCGGTGCCGTGATGCCTGCGTCACGCAACTCGATTCCCTCGGAGGTGATTGCCACGCACAGACCTTCGACACCCGCGTCGAGCGCTGCCCGCGAAACGGGAACCGCACCGTGACCGTACGCATCGGCCTTGACAACGGCCCACAATCCGGCGGGTGCGACCATGCGACGCAAAACCGACACGTTGTGCCCATATGCATCGAGATCGACGACTGCCCACGCCCATCGCGTGACCGCATCAGACACGATGGCCCACCCCCACGACGAGATCACTTGCCACGACGCCGTCGTCGGGCAGACCTTCGAGTGCTGCTGCATGCGTGAAGGCGCCGGCCGCGGCCGCACGCAGTGGCTCCGCTCCGCGCGCGAGGTAAGCGGCGATGACGCCGGTGAGCACATCGCCCGACCCGGCCGTGGCAAGACGCTGATCGCCGGACTCGACAAGCAAAGCGTCACCCGTGGGATCGGCGACCACCGTCGTGGGTCCTTTCAGCAGCACGACCGCACCCAACGATGCAGCGGCGATGCGCGCCTCGTCGATTCGATCGGCGCCGGGTCCGTGGCCGACGAGCGAACTGAACTCGCCGTCGTGCGGCGTGAGAACCGTGGGGGCGGGCCGACGGGCGATGACCGCCGCGGCGTCGCCGTGCCGACCGTCGCGCGATGCACCGAGCAGGTGCAGGCCGTCACCGTCGATGACGAGTGGAACGGGACATCGCGTCACGAATTCGACGAATTCGTCGACGAGTTCATCGCCACGGCCGATTCCCGGCCCGATGAATGCAGCGCCGAAGCGATCGATGTCGACCAGTGCAGCGCGGGCCCATCCGTCGGCGGGAAGTTGTCGGTACACCACCTCGGTCGGCATCTCGGGTTCCGCACCGAGGCCCACACCCGACAGATGCACGATGCCCGCACCCGCGCGGTACGCAGCGGCACAGGCGAGGCGTGCCGCGCCCGGCATCGGACGACTGCCGGCAATCGCGCGAACGCCCGACTTCCACTTGTGCGAGCCGGCGCCGCGAGCAGGAACCCAATCGACGACGTCGCCGTGATCAACGACGCCACACAACCGTGGGTCGACTTCGCTCGCCGCGTCGATCGCGAGACCGATGTCGGCGACGATCACCTCGCCGACGAGTTCTCGCCCCGGCAGCAGGACGAGTCCCGGCTTCAACGCCCCGAATGTGACGGTGATGTCCGCACGCATCGCGCGACCGCGCACCTCGCCCGTCGTCGCATCGATGCCGCTGGGGATGTCGACGGCGATCACCGGAGCATTGGTATGGGGCGCCTCGTAGGAACCGCGAAACCCCGTCCCGTACGCAGCGTCGATCACGAGGTCGCACTCGGGCAACCTCATCGGGGTGCGCTCGGCATCGAACACGGTGACTCGGGCACCGCGATCCTCGAGCAGTTGGGCTGCAACGCGGCCGTCGGCACCGTTGTTGCCCTTGCCGGCAACCACAACGATCGTTCGACCGTACGTGCCACCCATCAGCATTCTCGCGTGCTGAGCCACGGCCCACCCGGCGCGGCGGATCAACATGTCGACGCCGACACCGCTGTGGGCATCGACGTGACCCATCTGCCGTGGTGTGAGGACCGGCTGCACGTGGACAGCGTACGGCTCAGAGCGCGGCGACGACCGCGATCGCAACCGAATCCGTATGGCTGAGCGACAGGTGCCATGCGTTGACGCCTCGCTCTGCCGCGAGCTCGGCGGCCCGCCCTGACACGACCATGAGCGGCGCACCCGAGACATCGCGGCGCACCGACACGTCGTGAAAGTCGAACGCGCCGAGTCCCACACCGAGCGCCTTCATCGTCGCCTCACGAACGGCGAATCGCGCGGCGAGGGTTGCGGCGTCTCCCCCGCGCTCGTCGGCGAGGGCAATCTCGTCGGCAGTGAACAGGCGCGCTCGCATCGACGGCGTCCGCTCGAGCGCCGTGCGGAAACGCGGAACGTCGACGGCATCGACGCCGATTCCTTTCATCGTCCGTGCTCCGTTATCACTTGGCGCGCCAACGTTCCGCGGCCTCGGAGATCGGGGCGATCAGCGCGTCGACCACGGACAGGTTGGCGAGCAGGTCGTCACGGAATTCGGTTTCGGTTTCCCTGACCCAGTCGACCAGACGGTTGTACCTGTCGTCATATCCCATCAACACCGATTTCATGGTTGCGGCATCGAGCGTTGGGTGGAAGGAAACGTGCAGCAACGTGATGCCCGTGGTCTCGCCCGATTTCACTTCGGGTACGAGGATGACCGTGCGACCGTCCGATCGACCGCGTGTCACGAACACTTCCTGGTCGCGGGCGACGCGGTGCTTCGTACCGACGAGTGTGGCCGTGCCGTCGACCCGCGACTTCAGGTCCTTCGAAAGACCCGCGCGCTCGATGATCGTGATCGTCGCGTCATCCGACGAACCACCCTCGACGCGATAACGAGTGAAACCGTTGACCGATGCAACGGCTGCATCGAGGTCGGCGAGGATTTTGAGCGCACGGTACGTGAGTCGGTCACGCGAGGCGCCCGCGGAGATGACCGCCTGCACCAATGCCCGATCCATGAGTCCCTCATCGCTGCGCGAGATGCCGACCGTCACGGTCTTGGCTTGGTGTTTGATCGCGTCGATCGGACGGGTGAGTTCGTCGATTGCACGGGTGAGCGCCTCGGTGAGATCGTCGAGCAGGATCCCGGGCGTCACCACCTTGCCGGTCTGACGCTGGTAGGCATCGAGTGGATTACGTGACGCAAGGTCGTTCAGCACCATCGCGACGCGAACCGCCGTCGATGCCTCGAGCGTGCCGTCGTACTGACCGGTCGACAGTAAGTCCCGGAAACGCGAGACGACCGGCGCAACGGCGTTGCTAACGGCCGATACGAGGGTCGACGGATCGGCGTGTGTGATCGCCACGTCGCGAATGGTCTCGCGCGCCTCGCGCAGCGGACGTGCCGTGGCGTCGATGGCAAGGGCGGCTTCATAGCCGAACAGATGGCCGACCATGGCAGAGAGAATGAAGGCAACCGATGCATCGGATTCGGGGACGAACAGGACCGCACTCGCGGCGTCGAACCGCTGCTCACCCTCGGTGGCCACGACGATGGGCGTCGCTTTGTGCGCACGGTAGATCGCGATTTCCTTGGCGACGTCGGACGCGGTTCCACCCTCGAGGCCCGCAGCGCAGACGAGAATCATCGGCTCGCAGGAGAGATCGATGTGCTTTTTGTCCTCGGTGACGTCACACGAGATCGACTTGTAACACAGCTCCGACAACTTGATACGCACTTCCTGTGCCGCTACCGCGTTCGGGCCGTTGCCGACCACGGCCCAGTAGCGCTTGGTCGGCGCGAATCGCGCCGCGGCGGTGGCGACGTCGCTGCGACGGGAAATGACTGTTCGCATTGCGTCGGGCACGGTGCGCAGTGCGGAGAGCACACGATGACGGATTTGGTCGGAGCCAAGACCGGCGGCCGCGCTGATGGCACACGAAAGAACCGCGCCGGCAGCCACCTGCGCATAGAAAGCCTTGGTGCTTGCAACGCTCATCTCGATGTCGCGGCCGTCCGATGTGTAGTACACACCGTCAGCCCGAACGGCAAGGTCGCTGTTGCGGCGATTGACGATTGCAATCACCCGAGCACCCCGCGAACGCGCGAGGTCGACGGTTCGGTTGGTGTCGGTGGTTGTTCCGCTTTGGCTGACGGCAACGACCAGCGTGTCGGTCATGTCGGGTGTCAGGCCGAAGCCGGAGAACTCGGTCGCGGTGAGTGCGTCGACATCGATTGCGTCGCCCGTCAGCGACGTGAGAAGTGGAACCATGCTGCTTCCGGCAACCGCGGCGGTGCCCTGGCCGATGACGCGAATTCGACGAATGCTGCCGGCGGCAAGGTCGGCGCGCAGCGCGTCCGGCAGAACGTCGTCACCGAGGTCGGCAACGAGACGGCCGGCGCGATCGTGGATACGCCCGCGGATGGTCTTGCGGAAACTTTCGGGTGCCTCGAGGATTTCCTTGAGCAGGAAGTGTGGCGATGAACCGCGGTCGATGTCGCGCGTGGTGACACCGGCCTGCGTGATGTCGGTGGTCGACAAGGGCGACTCGGTGCCGTCGTATGCGAACCTGCGCATGCCGGCGAGACTTCCCGCTCCTTCGGCGCGCAGTTCGATGATCTGGCCGCGCTCGCCATCCATGCGAACGAGCGACGTCGTGTCCTCGACGGTCCCGTAGGGCTCGCTTGCGACGATGAAACGGTCTTCTGCGAGACCGATGCACATGCCCTGGCCGCTTCCGCTGAGTGCAAGCATGATGCGGTCGGGTTGCGCAACCGACAACGTCGCGATGGCAACGGAACCCTCGAACTGGGTGACCGTGCGGATGAACGCATCGTCGAGCCCCGTACCGTCGTCGAGTTGCCGCGAGACCAGACTCGGAATCACCTTTGCGTCGGTGGTGATGGATTCCGCCACGCGCAGACCGTGCTCGACCTTCAGGTCGGCGTAGTTGTCGACGTCACCGTTCAGGACCGCGAGCACCAGGGGCGAGGGGCGGCCCACCTCTTCTCCCGTGACCGGATGTGCGTTCGGTTCGGAGATGATGCCGACACTTGCCCACCGCGTGTGGCCGATGATCGAGACGCGCGCACCCGGCTGCGAGATGACGTGACGCAGAACGTCGTCATCGATCATCTGGCGGCGCATCGCCCGGGTGTTGTCACCCAGTTCGCCGATCTCGGCGGCTGCCTTGTAGACGAAAGTCCACACGTCGCCGACGACGCGCAGCGAACGGGAAACAAAGAGTGGGTCGTCGTTGCGGCCACGCAGTGCTGTGCCCGTGGGCAGAGAATCGGCGGTCATCCCGTGTCCCCACACGACGACGCCGACGCCGGCGGAGTCGCGCCCACGAACCTCCATGCGGTCGATTGCCGACAGTGCCTGTTGGATCGCAAGGTAACCGACGACGGCTTCGGGTGGCGACTGCAGGCCGGCGAGCACTTCGACCTCGCGCGCCGTGCGCAGCCGGTCGTTCTCGAGAGCCCACAGTGCGTCCTTCACACGTGCCAATGCGGCCGCCGATGATTCGATGAGGGCTGCGTCGTCGCGCGATTCGAGGGTCGATTCGATCGTCAACACCATCGGCAACGACTCGGCGACGAGCCCGGAGATTCCCGAGGCAAGGTCGCGGTTTCCGACGAGGGCACGCACACCCGCGTCACCCTTCAGTAACTCGTCGGCCCGGCAAAGCGTCTCGGCCGCTTCATCGAGACGACCGGGGTCGGCCGCGGCGAGGGCGTCGCGACCCGCAACGAGAAGGGCGAGGACTTCGTCGCGACCGGGCAGCGCGCGCTGCGATGGGCGGCTGAGTACGCAGATGATGCCGCACATATGGGTCAGTTTACCCCTGCCACCACGACGTCACGGTGGTGTCAATCCGTGGCGGAAACTCGCACTGCAGCGGCGATTCGTTCCGCGATTTCCCGCGCGAG
>CAYFNP010000029.1:0-11886 GCA_964344425.1 uncultured Bifidobacterium sp.
GCTCCGTTCGGACCGATGAGGCCGAGGATTTCGCCCCGGTCGATGTGGAACGTGACGTCGTCCATCGCCACGACGCCACCGAATCGCATCGTGACGTGGTCGAGCTGGAGGAGTTTCTCAGCCATTCGAGCGACTCCTCTCTTCGAGCCAGCGCTCTCGTCGCATTCGGCGCGGGATCAGACCCTGCGGCCGGAACACCATGACGAGCACAAGCACGACGCCGAACACGAAGTAGCGGCGCGTCGACAGGTCGCGGAACCGCTCGGGCAACCACGCCACGATGATTCCGCCGAGCATTGCCCCGTACAAGCTGCCGGTACCGCCGAGCACGACGGCTGCGAGGAAGAGAATCGACAACTGCAACTGGAAGTTGTCGGGGTTCACGAAGCCGACCTTGCCCGCGTACATCACACCCGCGATACCTCCGATGCCCGCACCGATCGCAAACGCCCACAACTTGAACTTGAACGTGGGGACGCCCATCAGTTCGGCCGCATCCTCGTCTTCACGGATCGCATCCCACGCACGACCGACCCGACTGTTGATCAGGCGTCGCAGGCAGAAGATGACGAAGAGGATGATCGTAAACCCGAGGTACCAATACGGCTTGGCGTCGAGCACGCCGAACTTCAGAGGTCCGACCGACGGCGGGCGCTTGATTGCGTTGATTCCGCGCGGACCACCCAGCCATTCGCTGTTGTTCGCCGTGATGCGGATGATCTCGCCGAAACCGAGGGTGACGATCGCCAGATAGTCGCCGCGCAAACGCAGGGTTGGCGTACCCAGAACGACACCGGCGATCATGGTGACGACGACGGCCACCGGTAGTGAGACGAGCCACGGCGCGTTCCAGTGACCCGATGTCATGACGGCGCAGGTGTACGCACCGACCGCGTAGAAACCCACGTAACCGAGGTCGAGCAGACCGGCGAGGCCGACCACGACGTTCAGGCCACACGCCACGAGGATGAAGATCATGATCTGGTCGGTGAGCACGTTGGCGAAGTTCGCCCCGGGCGTGTCGACGACCCAGCCGAGAACGGGTACATCGGGCCAGTGCGGCGCCATGTAGACGGCCGCGATCAACAACACCACGCCCAGCACGCGGGCCGGCTGGGGCAGGTCGTCGAACCACGCCCGTGCGGCCGCAATCGGCCTCGTTCTGGCCCTGAACACGTCGGTCAGCGTCATACGCGGGCCTTGCCGAGCGACTCACCGAGAATGCCGGTGGGACGGAACATCAGCACCACGAGAAGCACGACGAACGCGATGACGTCCTTCCACTGACCGCCGAAGATGGTCGAGCCGTAGTTCTCGGCGAGACCAAGGACGATGCCGCCGAGCAACGCGCCCTTGATGTTGCCGATACCGCCGAGAACGGCCGCGGTGAAACTCTTGACGCCGAGCAGGAAGCCGATGTTGAACCGCGACTGGTCGTACACAAGCGTGAACATCATCGCCGCACCGCCCGCCATCGCCCCGCCCAGCAGGAACGTGACGAGGATGACGGAGTTGACGTCGACGCCGAGAATCCGCGAAGTCTCGACGTCCTGTGCAACAGCGCGGATGCCGCGACCGAGGCGCGTACGGTTCACGAACAAGAGCAGTGAGACCATCATCAGCACCGCTCCGCCGGCGACCAAGACGTAGTCGACGCGAATGTCGGCGCCGAGGAAATTGAAGAGCACTTTCTTCTCCAAGATGCGCGGTGACTTGTAGACCGTGCGCTCGCCCGGCCCCCAAATGGCGACAGCCTCGGCAATCGCGAGTGATGCACCAATGGCCGAGATCAGGAACGCCAGTCGCGGCGCCTGACGGCCCTGTCGGAAGATCCTGAGATAAAGGACGCTGACGGGTCCGGTCACAAGAAGCGCGATGATCACGTCGGTCACCGTGTCGGAACCGAAGAAGAACGTCGCCACGAGGCCGGTGAGGAACGCAAGCAGCACGGCACCGTACGCATCACCGCTGCCGCGCAATGGACGGTACGCGGCACGTTCCAGAATGACCGCTGCGGTTCCCGAGAAGATCATCGCCACGACGAGCGTGAGCACCAGCATTCCGATGAGGACGAAACCCGTGCGGTACGGATAGTCACCGTTTTCGAAGATCTTCAGGCCGAAGATCTTCATGAGCGAGATGATCGCGCCGAAGGTGCCGACCATGAAGATCTCGGAGTGTGCGAAGTTGATGAGGCGAAGGACTCCGTACACCATCGTGTAGCCGAGCGCGACCAGCGAGTAGATGAGGCCGAGAACAAGACCGGACACGGTCAATTCCCAGAACGTTCGATAGATCAGCCAATCACGCATTCCCAGCCCCGTCAGTGATGTTCGAGTCAGGATAATGCAATGGCGGCTGGGAGCGAACTCCCAGCCGCCACGGCCAGATCGTTGCCCGGCTGAACCGGGCCCGAATCAGTTAATTACTTGATGTCGGAGACGTAGGTGATCTTTCCACCGTCGACCTTGTACATGTAGATCGTCGACGCCTCGGTGGCCTCGCCGTTCTCCGTGAACTTGATCTGCTTGGTGATACCTGCGTAGTCGATCGCGTTGACTGCCGCGAGAACCGCTGCACGGTCTGCTGCGCCATCGCCGATGACCTTCAGGAAGATGTTGGCAACGTCGTAGTACTCGGCGCCGTAGGTGCCGGGGGTCTCGTTGTAGGCCGCTTGCCATGCCGCGATGAAGTCGGCGGGGCCGTCCTTGCACGGGCAGGCGATGAGCGCACCCTCGGCAGCCGGGCCGGCAGCGTCGGCGTAGCCGACCTGGTCCTTGACGCCGTCACCGAAGACGAGCTGCGACTCGACACCCGCGTCGCGGAGCTGGGTCGACAGCTTGGCTGCCTCGCCGTAGTAGCCACCGTAGAAGATGACGTCCGGAGCGGCGTCCTTCATCTTGGTGACGGCTGCGGAGAAGTCGGCGGCCTTCGGGTCGATGGTGTCGGAAGCGACGACGGCTGCGCCGAGCGTCGACTTCACGGTGTCAGCGATGCCCTTGCCGTAGTCCGACGCGTCGTCGATGACGCCGACCGACTTCGGAGCAAGCGTGTCCTTGATGTACTTCGCGATGGCCGGGCCCTGGAGACCGTCGTTCGCGAGGATGCGGTGGAACGAGGACCAGCCGTTGGTCTGCAGTTCGGCATTGGTGGCCGAACCGGTGATCGCGGCGAGACCAGCCTCGGAGTACAGCGGGTGCGCAGCCTTCGACTCACCCGAGAAGCCGGGTCCCATGATGCCGAGCACGAGCGCGTCGTCGATTGCAGCCTGAGCGACTGCCGGCGCCTTGGCCGGGTCGCCCTGCGTGTCGAGCTTCATGATCGCGACACAGGCATCGGCATGCGAGGCGTTGTACTGATCGATGGCCAACTGGGCACCCTTCAACATCGGTGCACCGAGGTTCGCAGCGTCGCCCGTTTCGGGGAACTGCAGACCGAGCTTGGCAACCGGGTTGTCACAAACAACCGGCTCCGCAGCAGCGGCGGTGTCCGAGGTTGCGGTGGTGTCCGCAGTGGCAGTGGTGTCACCGGTGGCCGTGGTGTCGGCCGTGGCGGTGGTGTCCGCGGTCGAGCCGCCATCGTCGTCGCCGCAAGCAGCAGCAACGAACGCGAGGCTCACCGCAAGTGCGGCAACGCGCACAAGACGGGTGTTCTTCATGTGTTTCTCCCCTTTGTCGGCGCCCCCATGGGACACCGGTCTGGTTTGGTGGTGAGGAAAGGTTACGGGACGTTACAAAGGGGCGCAATGTGTGCTTGCAGCCGACAAACGACCGGATCTAGAGCAGCTGAAGGGTGACCGTCAGGCTTTCTGCGGGGAAAGCGCCCGATTTCGCCACCGAAACGCGCAATTTGCACGACTTTCCGGCCGCTGGGGCGGTCACCGTGGCCTTGGTCACACGGCAACCTCCGGACAGGGCCTTCCAGGTGACCTTGCCCTTCGAGTTGGTCGTCGCCACCCTGACCAGCGACGCGGTCGTCCTCCTGCGCATTGCGTTAGCAACCTGTCGCAGGCCTCCGACGAGCACCTCGGTCGATGTCGCCACCTCTGACGTGTCGGCAATCGTCGTCGCAGCCACGGTGAACGAGGCCTTCGCCGCGTTGACGAGATTCGACACCGTGCATTCGAGCGCAGTCGTCGTGCAGACGACAGCACCCGAAGCGTCCTTCACCACGTAGCCGGTGAAGTATCCGGCCGCTGCCGCTCCGTCGACCAACGCTTCGCTCCACTCGAGGTCGACCTTCTTGTTGCCCGGTACCACCGACACGAACGCCGGCACGTACTTCCATGGGAACGCCGGTGTCGCCGTCGTTGCCGCGGACGCCGGTGAATCGCCCGCATCGTTGGTCGCCGTGACGGCGAATGAATACTTCGTTCCGTTCGTCAGTCCCGCAACGACACAGGTCAACTCACCCGTCTTGGGAGAACACGTCGCTCCACCGGGCGTCACAGTGACCGTGTACTTAGAGATCGTCAATCCCCCGTTGTCGGTCGGCGCGGTCCACGTTGCCTCGGCCATCGCGCTGCCGACTTTCACGCTCGGCGCACCGGGTGCCGTCGACAGTGCACCCGCCGACAGCGTCTTGGCGGTCGACGACGCACCTGCACCGATGCCGTTCGTTGCCGCGACGGTGATCGAATACGACGTCCCTGCGGTGAGTCCGCTCAACGTGCACGTCAACACATTGACCGTGCAGGTAATCGGCGAGCCGGTACCGGCGGCCGCCGTCGCGGTGTACGACGTCACGGCGCTACCACCGTCGGTATCAGGTGCTTTCCAGGTCACCGTGATGTCGGTCCGGCTGGCACGCGCAACCGTGACGTCTTTCGGCGCACTCGGCGGACAGTTCGACGTGCACGTGTACAGCAACAGCCGCGGCGACGGGTTCGGACTGCTGACGCGCGGCATCAGCGTGACGGCATCCTTCGTCGCGGTGGCGAGGATCTGCGAGGTGATCTCGGCCGGGCTCGCTGTCTTCAGGGTCTGCAGCAACAGCGCGGCTGCTCCGGCGACGAACGGCGTCGCCATCGAGGTTCCGGAGTTGTTGTAGGACGCCGAATCGGAGTACCTGCCGGCGAAATCGTCGGCGTCGGCGTCGTTGATCCCATCGCCGTCGGAGTCGTACGTCGCCGGCCAGGCGGACTTGATGTTCGTACCCGGCGCAAAAATGTCGACGCAGGGACCGTGGTTCGAGTAGGGAGCCTCGTCATCTTCGCGCGTGAAGGAGTTGTTGCTGATGCCGCCGGTTGCGCCGACGCTCAGGATGCCTGCGGTCACGGGTGTGCGTTTCGCGGTGCACGCGGGACTCTTCGGACTGGCTGTCGGGTCGACGTAGCCGTTTGCATTCGTGGACGTGCCATCGTTTCCGGCCGCAACGATGACCGGCATCACCGCCGCGAGATTGCGAACCGAAGTGTCGAGAGTCGAGGACGCGACGTCGAGGCCGAGGCTCAGGTTCGCGACCGCCGGCTTGCCCGCTGTCCTGTTCGCCAGAATCCAGTTGATGCCGGCCACGAATGCATCGACGGTGGTGCCGCCTTTGCATGTGGTCACGGATCCGCCGGGGAAGATCTTGATCGGCACGATGGTTGCCTTCTTCGCCACGCCGTACGTGGTGCCGGCCGCGATACCCGCGACGTGCGTGCCGTGCCCGCAATCGTCATCGGTCGTCGACCCGACCGACGGAACCACGTAGCCGGCCGCGACGCGACCGGTGAACTCGGTGTGCGTTCGACGGATGCCGGTGTCGATGACGTAGATGTCGACGCCCGTTCCGTCATTGCCGTACCGGAACTTGCGGTCGAGTGTCGACGAGGTTTGGTCGATGCGGTCGAGACCCCAGTTCGAGGTGAACTGGCTCTGGGCGATGTCCTGTTCGCTCGCCAACTTGATCACCCGATTCGGTTCGACCCAGCGGACCCCGGGGCGGCCGCTGATGTCGGCAAGTTGCGTCGCGTCGAGGGTCGCAACGACGAGGTCGAGGGCGCCTTTCAATTCGTGCGTGACATCGGCGTCAGCATTCTCGAGGTGATCGGCGACGACATCGACGGCGCGATCACCGTTGACGACGACGAGGTACTCCCCGGGCGAGTCGTTGGTGGCCCGACCGACACCCGGTTCGACGAACATCAGGCCCGCAACGACGATCGCAGCGACCGCCTGAAAGTATTTCGTCCTCACCGGCCCGATGCTAGGGCACCAACACGGACGCCGATGCCCGAACCGTCACCCGTTTCGCTGCAATCCCCTTCGCCTTGATCAGGACGACACGCTTCTTCGTCGTCGCGATGACGCGACCGTTCACCAAGACGTCGACTTTTCCTTTGAACTTGCCGATGACGACCAGCACCTTGTCGGGCGAGCTTCGCACCACCCGCGCCTCGACCGGGGTCGTGACGGCATCGGCCGACCGGGGACGAACGTCCGCCGGCGCGGAGGCCGACTGCAGCGCGTCATTGCGCTCGGTCGTCGCGGAAATCGTCGACGGCGTCGTCACCGTTGTGGTTGTCGGTTCAGTGCCTTCGGGCGACTCGGTGGTCGTCGGCGACTCGGCCGGGGCCGGTGACGGAGCGACGGTCGTCGACGTTGTCGGGGCCGACGTCGTCGACGGCACGGTCGTCGATGTCGAACCCGAATCACCCGACGACACGCCGATGAACAAGAGTCGATCGGGGGATCCCACGCCGCGGTCGGTGACGACGCCCGTCGTTGCGACACTCGTCATCACGCGCGCAACATCGGTGGGCAGGTAGTCGGGGTGCGCCTGCAGGACAAGTGCGGCTGCACCCGCGACGTGCGGCGAAGCCATCGAAGTGCCCGACAACGTTGCTTCAGCGGACGGATCGTTGATTGCCGCCGAAAGGATGAGGCTGCCAGGTGCGAAAACATCGACGCAGGATCCGTAGTTCGAATATGGCGCGCGGGTGTCATCGCGTTCCGTGGCTCCGACCGTCAGCGCTGAGGGTTCGCTTGCGGGCGATGCACCGCACGCGTCCTGGTTCGAGTTGCCTGCTGCGACCGCAACGGTGATGCCGTCGGCGACGGCCCGCGCAACGGCCTGATTCAACGCGAGCGAATAGGTGCCACCCAGGCTCATGTTCGCAACGGCGGGCACGCCTGCCGCGTGGTTGCCGACCACCCAGTCGATGCCCGCGACGACGCCCGCAAGGGTGCCCGAGCCGAAACAGTCGAGCACCTTGACCGGAATGATGGTGACCTCGGGTGCCACGCCGAAAGTGTGGCCGCCGATGGTGCCGGCGACGTGCGTGCCGTGGCCGTTGCAATCGTTCGTGTCGGTCGGATCGGTCGCCGTCTCGATGGTGTTGCGTCCCTGTGCGACGCGCAGTCCGAACTCGGAATGGCCGGCATAAACACCGGTATCGATGACGTACGCAGTGACTCCCCGACCGGTCGACTGTCGGGAAACCTTGCCATCGAGCGGCAGGCCACGCTGGTCGATGCGGTCGAGGCCCCACGCGCGTGTTGCAACGGGTCCACCGGACGAAGCGGACGGCGTGACATCGACGGGCGGATTCGATGCCGGTCCTTCACCCGCGTCGTTGCGCGCCGACACGACGACCGAATACTTCGTGCCGTTCGTCAGTCCGTCGATCTGGCACCGAAGGAGAGTCGTCACACACGTGCGTCCACCGGGTTGAGCCGTCGCGGTGTAGTTCAGTGTTCCGCGACCCACGGTTGTGGGTGCGAGCCAACTGACGAAGGCCGCCGAGTCGAGGCCGAAAGCAGACACCTGTCGGGGTTCGCTGGGTTTGATGGTCGGGTCGTCGGCAGTGAACTTCCACGACAACTTCACCTGGCCGCGGCGGCCACCCCATCCATCGACGGCGACTGCATACGAGGTGTTTGCCGTGACACGCAGTGTCACGCGACTCCACAGATATCCCGATGCGAGAGAGAAATCGTCGTTCGTTGCCCGAGTCGACAATGCGGCGACGGCATCACCGGTGTAGACGCCGAGCAAGGTGTCGAAATCGCTGCTGACAGCCAGACCATCGGTGCTGCCGGTTGCGACGACCAGTTCGCCATCGGACGGGGCGGTCCACCGGTACCACAGCGATGCAGAGCCACCGGACCCGCCATGGGTCGGCTCGCCCGACTCGCGTGTTGCATCGACGTTCGAATCGCCGAGAAGGCCCGCGATGCCTGTGATCGCGCGTGCATTCGCGAAGTTGTCGTTGACCGGTCGCGGGACCGTCGTTGTCGTAGATGTTGAGGTCGTAGATGTTGAGGTCGTCGTCGAAGAAGTCGAAGTCGACGACGAAGTAGAGGAAGACGTACTCGACGGGGTCGTCGTTGAAGTGCTCGATGAACTCGAACTGGTCGACGATGAACTGGACGATGATGTACTGGTCGACGGTGGCGGTGCGTCCGTGCCGGTGAAGAGCAACCTGTCAGGCGAGCCGTCGCCGGCGGAACCCACCACGCCGGTCGTCGCACGCGAGACGATGCGATCGGCCACCGCCGCGGGCGTCAGTGTGGGATTCGCCCCGAGGATGAGAGCCGCCGCGCCGGCGACGTGCGGGGATGCCATCGATGTTCCGCTCAGCGTCGAGGTGGCCGTGTCGGCGAGCCGACCTGCCGATGTGATGGACACTCCCGGTGCGAACACGTCGAGGCAGGCCCCGAAGTTCGAGAAGGATGCTTTTGTGTCGGTGGACGACGTCGCACCGACGGTGATCGCAGACGGTTCGCTGGCCGGTGAGTAGTTGCACGCGTCGGCACCCGAGTTGCCGGCAGCAACGGCGAACACGACTCCGTCGGCGACACCACGCGCGACGGCTGCGTTCAGCGTGTTCGACTTGACACCACCCAGGCTCATATTGGCAACAGCTGGCTGGTTTGCCTGATGGTTCGCGACCACCCAGTCGATACCCGCGATCACCATCGACATCCAGCCACTGCCGGTGCAACCGAGCACACGCACCGGCACGAGCGTCACGGCTTTCGCAACCCCGTAGGTCGAACCGCCGATGGTGCCCGACACGTGCGTTCCGTGGCCGTGACAGTCGTTGGTTCCGTTTCCGTCGCCGACGCCGTCGTACCCTGCGGCGACACGACCGGTGAATTCCGAGTGTGTGGCCCTGATGCCGGTGTCGATGACGTACGCCGTCACGCCGGCACCGTCGGCGTCGTACACGTAACGCGAATTCAGGGGCAAGGCCCGTTGGTCGATGCGGTCGAGACCCCAGGTCGGCGAGTTCTGCTGTGCGCTGACGGACACCATCGCGTCGGCCTCGATGTCGATCACGTTCGGGTCCGCGGAGAGCACGGTGACGGCCGACGACGTGAGGTCGGCGGCGAAACCGCTGATTGCCGCGCGGTAGGTAATGACGTTCGTCGCCCCGACCGACGAAGCCATGGACACCGCCGATGTACCCGACTTCAACCTGACGATGTAACGGCCGGCCGTGGCTGCGATTCGTACGATGCGGTTGGGTTCCACTGCAACGACATCGGGGTCGGACCGCAGACGACGAACGTCAGCAGCGTCGAGTGTCGCCACGAAGCCGTCGACCGCCTGACTGAAGACGTCGCTGACGTCGTTGCCGAGCAGACGTTCTTTGCGCGCCTTGAGCTGTGCGTTGACATCGGAGTCGAAAGTGACGACGTACTCACCCGGCGCACCGGCCGCCGTGGCAACGGGCGCGGTCGGCGCGACGACGAAAACCGAGGCTGCCACCAGTCCCGCGGCGACCAGCCGCGACGCGAAAACCCGGTGACCGACCACCCGATCACCATATAGAGACAAGGTAAGAATGTCCGTTCAGCGGACGTCGATAACGACCGTCTTTTTCGTGGTTTTTGCCTTTGATCCGGCTGAAACGGTGCGCACCGCGAGATTGACCTTGCACTTGCCTGCGGCGGCGAACACGACCGTCGAACCGACCGCACGGCACACCTTCGCAGACGCCTTGGCGACCGACAGTGAGACCGCTGCCCCCTGCGGCAGATTCACCCCACCGATGGCTGCGACGTCGATCGCCGTCGCCGACCCGCCGATCGTCGGGCCGACGGTCGTCACGGCGTCCTTTGGTCCCGCATCTTTGGGGATTTCGGGCAACGTGATTCCCTTCGGCACAGCGACAACCGGTCGCGTGAACGCTTCGTCTTCCTGCGCCGACAGAAGGGCGGGCGTGGTCGTTGACGGCGGCATCGTCGTCACTGCAGCGACAGTTGTCGATGGCACGGTTGTTGACGGAACCGTGGTCGATGGCACCGTCGTTGACGGCACGGTCGTTGGTCGGGGCCCGATCGACACCGCTCGCGCGGTGGTGCTGGGCGCAACCGTGATCGATATCGGCGCGAGGGTCGTCGTGGTGACGGCCTTGATGGTCGAGGTCGTCGTCGTGGACACTCCGACCCCGACGACCACGCGCATGTTTGCCGAGGTTCGGGCCGTCGCCACGGATGCGTTGACGTCATTGATCGCAGAAATGCGGATTTCTAGATCCGTTCCGCGCGTAAGCCCACCGAGTGTCGCACCCGGCTTCGCGCTGACGCCATCGTTGACGACCGACCAATCGTTCGTACCCGCTACCCGGTACTCGACGATGTAGTCGGTGACGGGACTCGCGGGAGAATTCGCCGGTGGCGACCAGGTCAGCGAAACCGAATCATCCGACGTGGTGGCTCCGACGTTCGTCACCATCCCGGGAATGATCCAGTCAAGGACCGCCGCGGTGCGGACGTACAGACTCGGAGTGAAGCCGGTGCAGACCGTGCCGCCGGAAAGTGAAACCTGGTCCGGAGCACGCGCGGCCTTCGATGCGACACCCGCGATGACCCGGGTGTCGCCGGTCGTGATGACAAAGGGCCCGCCGCTGTCGCCCGAACAGGCAGAGGCCATGACGTCGCGATTCGGGCGCAACAGGCACAGATGCCGCAGCGGATCGAAAATGTCGGAGTAATAGATGTTCGGCCTCGGCGCATCGTCGGCGCACGTGTTGTTGTTCGACGCCGCATTCACCTTCAACGTCACACCGCGCAGTGTGGTCTGCGCACTGTCGTCCAGGGTTTGGCCCCACCCGGTGATCAATCCCGTTGCGGACAATGCGGGCCATGCGGCATTGTCGAGGCCGACCGGAAGTTCGACGCGACGCACCTGCGTCGAGAAGGTGAACGGCTTGTCGACCTTGATGAGTGCCATGTCGACGTTGGGCCAAGCGACATTCGGCCCACGCGCCGGCAGAATCGCAGTCGCGCGCCTGACATCGGTGGCACCCAACGACGGCCAGTAGCGGGCGTCACCACTCCCAACTCGAAGAAGACTCGGATAATCACGGCCTGACTGGTCACGCCAAATGCAATGGTCCGCGGTCAACACCCACGAGCCGGAGATGATCGCGCCGCCGCAGCCGAGACCGCTGCCCGACGGTCCACCATTCGTGTCGGGGATTTCAGAGAACAGGGCAACCTGGTACGGAGCCGTTTCGCGAGCCACATCGCTGCCGCCTGCGATGTTGCGGTCGCGGTCGCCGTCGGACGAAGTCGAGCGGGCAATGAAAACGGCGACCGAGGCGGCCACGACGACGAACAGCAACAGCGCGATCGACCGTGGATGCGACGACTTCACGACATCAACCGATCACTTGGTAACCGACACGGTCGTCGTCTTCGACTTGGGCTTGCCTTTCCCGCTTGCCACTGCGAGCTTGACTTTGCAGTTGCCCGTTGTCTTGGCGACGAGCACTCCACCGACGACCGAACAGATCTTCTTCGAGGATTTGTCGACTGTGATCGAAACTCGCGCGCCCGCGGGAACGCTGACGTTCGCGATGGTGGCTATGGCGTTCGCACTCACAGGATTGAAGGTGGAGAGCACGTTCGATGCAGCCTGCGCCGAGACCGCAGGCGACGTGACCGGCGT
>CAYFNP010000030.1:0-11783 GCA_964344425.1 uncultured Bifidobacterium sp.
CCATTTACGACACGATGCAGTTCGTGTCGTGCGACGTTGCGACCGTGTGCATGGGTCTCGCAGCCTCGATGGGTCAGTTCCTGCTCACCGCGGGCACCAAGGGCAAGCGGTACACCCTGCCGAACGCGCGCATCATGATGCACCAGCCGCTCGCCGGCCTGCGCGGCCAGGCCACCGACATCGCAATTCAGGCCGAGCAGTTGGCGCACATCAAGCGCAAGATGGCCGAACTGACGTCGTTGCACTCGGGCAAGCCGATCGAGCAGATCCAGGCCGACAGCGAACGCGACCGTTGGTTCACCGCCGAAGAGGCCCAGCAGTACGGCCTCGTTGACAAGGTCATCGTCAAGCGGGGGGAAATCCGCTGAGATCGACGCCGCAGGTGTCCTTCACCCACTGAAGGGCACGCGCGGCCGCCTTGTTTGCCTGCAGCGCGCCGCGGGTGAACTCTTCCACGTCGCCACTGTTCGCGGTGTTCAAGCGCGATGCGTCTTCGAGCATCGTCGTCAGTGCGTTCCAGTCGTCGGAAACCGCGGTCGGAGCCACCGCGCCGAGACGCCTGTAGCGCGAAACCAACACGTCGACGTCGGATTGCGTGACGATCGGTGCCCCAAGCCCGGGCATTTCCTTTTGCAACTGCCGACAGAAGTTGGTCGCGGTGCGGTTGGTACCGCCGCACGCGGCGAATGTGAGCGACGCACTGATTGCCGAAATCACCGCACGTCGACACACATGGGAAACAAGTCGAGTGCGCGTCACCGACGGTCAGTTTTCCATAGTCGTCGCTCTTCCGAAGGGCAGAAGGGTTCCACGTGTTCGCCAGCATCACTTCCGCGACCTTGTTCGGCATCGTCGGCTCACCTGTCAACGTCGAGGTGCACATCGGCAATGGGCTGCCGGGATTCACCGTCGTGGGGTTGCCCGACGAGGCCTGCCGCGAGTCGCGGGATCGGGTGCGCGCCGCGCTGTTGTCCTCGGGTTTCGAGTGGCCGAACCGTCGGATCACCGTCAACCTTGCGCCGAGCGATCGTCGAAAGGGTGGCTCGGGTCTCGACCTTGCGCTCGCCGTCGGCATTCTCGTTGCGCAAGGCACCATCGAAGATGCGGCGACGGACGGCATTGCGTTCATCGGAGAACTGGGGCTCGACGGAACCCTGAAGGCCGTCGCAGGGGTTGCTCCGTTGGTCGCTGCAGTGCGCGATCACCATGTCGTCGTGCCGCGCGACGCCGGCAGTGACGCGCTGGTTGTTTCGCCGTCGCGTGCCAGTACGGCAGGTTCGCTCGGCGACGCGGTGGCGTGCCTGTTGCGACGGTCGCCATGGACGGCGGCCGAGGCGCGCGTCGACTCGGGTCGGGTGGAAGCGCGTGTGGATATGGCTGACGTGAAGGGTCAACCGGTCGCGCGTCGCGCGGCCGAGGTGGCCGCAGCGGGATCGCACAATCTGTTTCTTGTCGGCGGGCCGGGCGGCGGCAAGACGATGATCGCCGAACGCCTCGCAGGTCTTTTGCCACCGATGTCGGGAGACGATGCAGTCGTGGCGACGATGATTCGCTCGGCGGCGGGTGAGCCGGGTGTCGGTCTCGTGCGGCACCCGCCGTTTCGTGCGCCGCACCACGGTGCATCGATGGTCGCGATGGTCGGAGGGGGTTCCGGGGTGCTACGTCCCGGTGAGGTATCGCTCGCGCACGGCGGGGTTCTGTTTCTTGACGAAGTGGGCGAGTTCGCACCGAGCGTGCTCGACGCGCTGCGCCAACCTCTCGAGTCGGGGACGATCCGTGTCGCCCGGTCGGGGGTCGGAGCCGAGATGCCGGCTCGGTTCCTTCTCGTCGGCGCTACGAATCCGTGTCCGTGCGGCGGAGGCGCGCCCGGTTCGTGCGTGTGTACGGAGACCGCACGTAGTCGTTACCTGCGACGTTTGTCGGGTCCGCTGCTCGATCGATTCGATCTCCGAGTAGCGGTTGCAGCGACGTCGCCTTTCGACTTGCTCGATTCGCAACCCGCCGAAGCAAGCGCGACGATCCGCGAACGGGTGACCGCGGCGCGCCGGATCGCCGACAGGCGACAGGGTCGGCCGAACTCGCAATTGTCGGCCGCCGAACTCGACGAGCACGCGCCGTTGTCGATGAAGGCACGTGCGATCCTGCGCGGCGAACTCGAGGCCGGTCGGTTGACGGGTAGGGGACTGCACCGCGTGCGTCGCGTCGGACGCACGGTCGCCGACCTTGCCGGCCAGCACGACGGCGAGGTTCGCGACGACCACGTTCACGAGGCACTCGCCCTGCGCTCGCGTTCGCACTCCGGTGGTGCGCGGTGATCAATCCGCCCGATTGGGCATACGCCGCCGCAATGACGACGCTTCCGGCATGCAGCCCGACGACGATCGTCGGGTTGTTGTTGCGACACGAACCGCCCGAGGCCTACGACCGGGCCGTCGCCCATTCCGTCGCGCGGTCGGGTCGGGTTCCGAACGGCGATGCGCCGGTCGTCGAGATGCACGACCGGTGCATCGCGAACGGCATCGAGGTTTTGACGGTGCGCGACTCCGGCTTTCCGCCGGTGCTCGCCGGACATCCGGGGCCGTGCGGGGTGCTGTTCCGCCGCGGTCGGCTCGATGCCTTTGGCGCGCGACGTGTCGGCATCGTCGGCACGCGCACCCCGACTCCGTCGGGTGTGTATACCGCGCGCGAAATCGCCGAGGGGCTGTCCCGTGCGGGTGTTGCGGTTGTCTCGGGCTTGGCCAAGGGCATCGACGGTGCCGCACACGACGGTGTCCGGGCCGCGTTCGATGGCGGGTCCGCGAACCACGGCCGTGCGATCGCGGTCGTCGGCAGCGGACTCGACGTCGTCTATCCGCGAGCCAACGCCGCACTGTGGGAGTGGGTCGCGAACGAAGGATTGCTGGTGTCGGAATACGCACCGGGTGTCGCTGCCGAACCGCACCACTTTCCGCGACGGAACCGATTGATCGCTGCCTTGTCCGAAGTCCTCGTCGTGGTCGAATCGCGGGAAAAGGGCGGGTCGATGTCGACGGTCCGCGAGGCGATCGAACGGCAGCGCGACGTGCTTGCGGTGCCGGGTTCACCGCGCGTGGCCAGCGCCGCCGGGACGAACCTACTCATCCAACAGGGCTGCGGCATCGTGACCTGCGCGCGCGACGTTCTCTCGGTTCTGTCGATCGATCACCGATATCTCGACGAGTCGATGCACGATGCGAGACCTGTTCCCGATCCGCGCGACGTCGTCGTCCTCGAAGCATGCAGCCACGGACCCGTCACTCTCGATTCGCTCGTCGTGTCGACGGGCCGCGAGCTTGCTGATCTTGCGGTGACGTTGGGGCGACTCGAAGCCACTGGCTGGGTGATGGAGGAGTCCGGCTGGTGGGAGGCTCTACTCTTGAGGCGTGGGCGGCACGCGAGCGACTGCATTCCGTGATTGGCACCTCGACGAGTTCCTCGGCTCGCTGACGTCGGCGTCCGACAACACCCGCAGCGCCTACGCCTCGGACGTCGCCCAGTTCGCCGAATGGGCGGCTGACGTCGGCGCAAGGAAGCCCGAGTCGGTCACGCGCGCCCAGGTCAAGCAGTACGTCGCGCATCTCACTCGTCATGGCCAGGCGAAACGAACGGTCGCGCGAAAGCTTGCGGCGCTGCGCAGGTATTTCGGTTGGATGGTGCGCAACGCGGCCAACGGCCAGCGGGCGTCATCGAAAGGCAAGTTGTCGAACCCGACGCTCGGCGTTCGCTCACCAGCGGGCGATGGTCGTCTGCCGCGCGTACTCGGCCCGGACCAACTCGACGCGCTGCTGAACGGCTCGCAACTCGACAACGATGACGAACCGTGGCGTCTCGCGCGCGACACTGCGGTGGTCGAACTTCTCTATGGCAGTGGATTGCGCGTCAGCGAACTGTGTGCGCTCACCGTCGCGAGCCTCGACCTGAAGGCCGCAGCGGTAACGGTGTGGGGAAAGGGTTCGAAAGAGCGTCGGGTGCCCCTCAGTCCGCCGAGCATCGTTGCCGTGCGCGAGTGGACGGCGCTGCGCGGCGAGATCGCCAACGACAAAGGCACCACTCGCGACCCGTTGTTCGTGAATGGCCGGGGCAACCGGCTGACTCCGCGCGACGTGCGACGCATTCTCGACCGCAGGTCGATCGATCCCACACATCCGCACGCGCTGCGGCACACGTTCGCCACGCACCTTCTCGACAACGGTGCCGACCTGCGCGCGGTCCAGGAACTTCTCGGTCATGCCAGCGTCGCGACCACCCAGCGCTACACGCACGTCAGCAAAGAGCGCCTGCAGACCGCTTATCTCGCTTCGCATCCGCGGGCCTAGGGGACCGCGATGTGCGCTCCGCCTCTCGACGACCCGACGCTCGCCAACCGTCCGCGACGATTCACGCTCGATTCGGCGTGGCGCCACTGGCACGACGGTCGTGACGACCGCGCACGCGAGTGGTTGGTTGTCAACTACTCGGGTCTCGTCAAGTTCGTCGCCGGTCGTCTCGCGGCGGGTCTGCCCAGATCGGTCGACACGGGAGACCTGGTCAGTTCGGGCGTCTTCGGATTGATGAACGCAATCGACCGCTTCGATCCATCGCACGGCGTGAAGTTCGAGACCTTTGCCGTGCCCCGCATCCGTGGCGCGATCCTCGACAGTCTGCGCGCACTCGATTGGGTGCCGCGTCAGGTGCGGTCGCGGTCGCGGTCGGTGCAGAACGCGATCGCCGAGCTCGAGCACACACTCGGTCGTGCGCCAACAGAGGACGAGATCGCAGATCAACTCGGCATCGATGCC
Organism: uncultured Bifidobacterium sp.; assembly: GCA_964344425.1. Classification (GTDB taxonomy): domain Bacteria; phylum Actinomycetota; class Acidimicrobiia; order Acidimicrobiales; family Ilumatobacteraceae; genus F1-20-MAGs119. The sequence continues at coordinate 4,797 of CAYFNP010000030.1, forward strand.
GACGAATTGCAGAAATGGCTCGCCGACATCGCCGTTGCGTCGGTGGGTCCGCTCGACCACCTCGTTGCCGATTCCGCCCCTCACTCCGACGGTGCAGACGCGACCGTCGAAGAACGTTCCGTGCGCGACCACATGCGCGAAGAGATCAAGCGACTTCCCGAACGCGAGCGCACGGTTCTCGTGCTGTACTACGACGAAAACCTCACGCTCGCGGAAATCGGCGAGGTGCTCGGCGTCACCGAGAGTCGCGTGTCTCAGATCCACTCGAAGGCAGTACTGCAACTGCGTTCGCGTCTCGCAGCCGCCGACCGCTGAGCGGCGTGTGCCGTGATCGCGGCGATCGGGGCCGCACTGTGTCTTGCGGTGCCCGCGGTTTTTCCGGTGGACGGTCGCGTCATCGACGCCTTCCGTGCACCGGCGTGCGCGCGATGCGCGGGGAACAGGGGTCTCGAGGTTGCCGTCGCGCCCGGAGCGCCCGTGTCGTCGCCCGTCGACGGGACCGTGACGTTCGCCGGACCGGTTGGCGGGGTCGGATGGCTTGTGGTGCGGGCGAGCTCCGGTCGGGTCGAGCGGGTCGAATCCGGCGCGGCGGCGTTCGCGGTGCTCGGTGGCGTGGGCGACCTGCTCGTATCCCGCGGGGACGACGTTCGGGCCGGCGAGCCAATCGGGCACGCGGCGCTTGCGACCCTCTTCGTCGGGTTCCGCCTCGGCCCGCGCCGCGACGGCCTGTACGTCGACCCCGCGCCGTTGTTCTCGGTCCGACCATTGGGCCGATCACGGCCGCGACTGGTGGCGTCGCCCGAATCCGCAGTTAGCCTCCCACGGCGGTTCGACCAGCCGGTCGGGCCACCAACACAACGTCATTGCTCGGTTCTCCCACCTGTGGTCGCTTCGGCGCGGGGACCGGGCCCCTAACCACAGGAGAGGAGAACACCATGGCCGTCGTCACCATGCGACAAATGCTCGAGGCAGGATGCCATTTCGGGCACCAGACCCGCCGTTGGAACCCCAAGATGCGTCGATTCATCTTCGGCGAGCGCAACGGCATCTACATCATCGATCTCGAACAGACGATGGATCGCATCGAGTCCGCGTACACGTTCGTGCGCGACCTCGTTTCGAACGGCGGATCGGTTCTGTTCGTCGGCACCAAGAAGCAGGCCCAGGACCCCGTGCGCGACCATGCGACGCGCTGCGGCATGCCGTACGTGAACGAGCGTTGGCTGGGCGGAATGCTGACCAACTTCGAAACCATCTCCAAGCGCGTCGGCAAGATGCAGGAGTACGAGCGCATGATCGCCTCGGGCGAATTCGAGGCGATGCCGAAGAAAGAGGCACTCCTCCTCGGTCGTGAACTCGCCAAGCTGCAGAAGAACCTCTCGGGCATCAGTGCGATGACGCGCCGTCCCGACGCGGTCTTCGTCCTCGACACGATGAAGGAACACATCGCGGTCACCGAGGCAAACAAGCTCGGCATCCCGGTCGTCGCCGTCGTCGACACCAACGTCGACCCCGACGTCGTGCAGTTCCCGATCCCGGGTAACGACGACGCCATCCGCGCGAACGACCTCATGTCGCACGTCATCGCCGAAGCAGTTCTCGAAGGCCGTCTCATGGCGTCGAAGAAGGCTGCAGCGACCGTCGCCGAGGCACCCAAGCCGATTCCCGCACCCCCCACCGTTGCAGCAACAGGAGCCTGATTTCCCCCATGTCATTCACCGCACAAGACGTCAAGGTTCTGCGCGAGTCCACCGGCGCAGGAATGATGGACTGCAAGAAGGCCCTCGAGGCGAACAACGGCAGCATCGAAGATGCCAAGCAGTGGTTGCGTGAAAAGGGGTTGGCCGCCAGCGCAAAGCGTGATGACCGCGAAAACACCCAGGGTGTCGTCGCGCTCGTCGTCAAGGGCAACGTCGGCGCCATCGCCAAGCTGAAGTGCGAGACCGACTTCGTTGCCGGTTCCGACGCCTTCAAGGCCGAAGCCGAAACACTCGCCAACCTCGTCGCCGACAAGGGCGTCGATGCGGTTGCGGAACGCTCGGCGCAGCTCGACGACCTGAAGATCACGCTGAAGGAAAAGATCGAGCTCGGTGAAGTGGTCCGCGTCGAGGCTGCGGCCGGCAATGTCATCGACTCGTACCTGCACGTGCAGGGTGGTCGCGGCGTGAACGGCGTGCTGGTCGAAATGGCCGGTGCATCGGCCGAACTGGCCCACGACGTCGCCGTCCACATCGGTTTCGCCCGCCCCAAGTACCTCAACCGTGACGAGGTGCCGGCCGACGTGCTCGAAAAGGAGCGCGCGACCCTCGAGACCATCACCCGCAACGAGGGCAAGCCCGAACAGGCGATCGCCAAGATCGTCGAGGGACGCATCGGCGGTTTCTACAAGGACGTCTGCCTGCTCGAACAGCCCTATGCCAAGGACGACAAGCAGTCGGTCACCCAGTTCATCGGATCTGCAAAGATCGTGAAGTACGCACAAGTGGAGATCGGCTGACGAACGAATGACGAACGACGCAACCCCGGCAAAGGGTGCACCACGCACCGCACCACGCTGGAACCGTGTCGTTCTCAAATTGTCGGGCGAGGCGCTGGCCGAGCCGAACGGATTCGGTCTCGACTCGAACGTCCTGCACCAAATCGCAACCGAGTTGCACGAAGCCGTCGACGAGTTCGGCGTCGACATTGCCATCGTCGTCGGTGGCGGCAACTTCTGGCGCGGACTGAAGGGCGCCGGCCAAGGAATGGATCAGGCGCAGGCCGACTACATGGGAATGATCGCGACCGTCATGAACGGACTCGCACTGCAAGACGCCCTCGAGCGGGTCGGTCAACACTCACGGGTGATGACCGCCGTCGAAATGCCCAAGGTTGCCGAGCCGTACATCCGTCGTCGCGCGGAACGTCATCTCGAAAAGGGTCGCATCGTCATCCTTGCCGGAGGCACGGGCAACCCCTTCTTCACCACCGACACCGCAGCGGCGTTGCGCGCGGCCGAAATTTCTGCGCAGGCGATTCTGAAGGGAACCCACTCCGGTGTCGACGGTGTGTACACCGCAGACCCGAAGAAGGATCCATCGGCGACGCGTTACGACCGCATCAGCCATCTCGACGTCATCACCAAGGGCCTGAAGGTCATGGACTCGACAGCCATTACTTTCTGCATGGACAACAACCTGCCAATCGTCGTTTTCGAACTGCTGAAACGAGGAAATGTGAAGTCCATCCTCCGGGGTGAGGCAGTCGGTACGCTGGTCGGGTGATCGAAGAGACCATCCTCGACGCCATCGAGAAGATGGAAAAGGCCGTTGAACACGTCCAAGGACAGTTCCTCAGCGTTCGCACGGGTCGCGCCACGCCGGCCATCGTGGAAAAGGTGATGGTCGACTACTACGGCTCGGCGGTTCCGCTTCAGCAGCTCGCCGGTTTTCAGGTGCCCGAGGCCCGCATGCTGGTGGTGAAACCCCACGACAAGGGGGCCATCGGCGCGATCGAAAAGGCCATCCAATCGGCCGACCTGGGCCTGAATCCGTCGAACGACGGCATCGTCATCCGACTCGCGTTCCCCGCGCTCACCGAGGAGCGACGCAAGGAGTACGTGAAGGTCGTAAAGGGCATGGCCGAGGACGGTCGCGTGGTCGTGCGCAACATCCGCCGCGATGCGCGCAAGACACTCGAGACCGCCGAGAAAGACGGCGACATCTCGAAGGACGAACTCGAACGTGCCGAGAAGGAACTCGACAAGCTCACCCACGAGCACGTCGAACAGATCGACAAGGCGTTCGCCCGCAAGGAGCACGAACTGCTCGAGGTCTGAGCAGCCGAAACACGAGACAAGCAATCGACGAAGGACTGACCGAAAGGCGACAAGATGAGCGACGACAAGCGACGCGACGACACCGGCGGTTACGGCACCGACTTCGGCGACGACTTCGGCACGGTCGAATTTGCTGACGAGGGCGAGGCGCCGGCCATCTCGTTCGGCGACGACACCGGCCCGTTGCCGCACTGGACCGAGCCTCCCACCTCCGAGATGCCGCGCGTCGCCCAGCCCGAACCCGCGGCCGACGACGTGTGGTCGACTTTTTCGCGTCCCGCCGTGCAGCCGACGGCGCCCACCGCCGCGCCCGAGTCACGTGGCGGCCTGTTCGACGACGTTTCGTTCGGCGATCGCGAACCCTCATCCGGTACCTATCGCGACGAGCCGACGCGCGAGGCGCGGTATTTCGGCGATGAGTCCGCCGGCTTTGGCGGCGAGCCGACCGCTCCGGCACCGGCACCCGCGGCACGGCGCGAGGGGCGACTGGTGATCGGCAGCGACCCGACCGACGAACGACTGCGGCGACCCGAGGCTCGCGGAACAACGGGCCAGACCCAGCGCCCACCGGTCACGCGAGGTGCGCGGCCCGCACCGGCACAACGCCGCGGAGGCCCGAACTTCGGTCGCGACCTTCCCCAGGCTGTTACCGCCGGTTTGTTTCTCGCCGCGGCATTCATCGCGGCACTCATGTGGCGTCCCGCTGCGGTCATGTTGTTCGTGGTTGCGGTTGTCGGGCTTGCCGGCGTCGAGTTCTTCAACAAGGTGACCGAAAAGGGTTACCGCCCCGCAACCGTCGCCGGTATCGCGGCCTGCATTGCCGCGCCGCTTGCCGCGTACTGGATCGGCGACGCGTCATTGCCACTGGTGTTCACCTTTGCCTTCGCTGCGGCATCGATCGGATTCATCTTCGCCGGGGGAGTGCAAAGCGGACCGTTGCCGAACGTCGCAATAACAACGCTTGCAACCGTTTGGATCGGACTGCTTGGTTCGTATGCGGCGCTGATCGTCCGTTACTCCACGTTCTCGCTCGGCGTACCGGGCTTCAACGTCGGCACGGACACCCTGTTCATCGTCGCGGCCGGTGTCGTTGCGAACGACGTCATGGCACTGTTCGTCGGTTCCGCCGCGGGACGCACTCCGCTGCGCGAGTGGATCAGTCCATCGAAATCCGTCGAGGGTCTGATCGGCGGCACGGTGGGTACCTTCCTCGCCGTTGCGATCATCGGCACGCAGAGCGGAACATGGAACCGCACCAGCGAGTGGCTGCTCCTCGCGCTCGTCATCTCGGTGCTCGCACCGCTCGGTGACCTCGTCGAGAGCATGTTCAAGCGCAACCTCGACGTCAAGGACTTCGGAACGTTCATTCCCGGCCATGGTGGCGTCCTCGACCGCTTCGACGGGTTCCTCTTCGTGCTTCCGGGTGCCTACTACCTGATGCTCGTCGTCCAGCCTTGGGTCAGCTGAACCCCGTCCGCGTTGCGATCGCCGGTTCATCCGGTTCGATCGGTACGCAGACGCTCGACGTGGTTCGTGCCGAACGCGGCACGTACGAGGTCGTTGCGCTCGCCGTCGGCTCGTCGGTCGACGTCGTCATCGAACAGGCGCTCGAATTCCGTCCGCGCGTCGTGGTCGTCGGAAACCCCGCCGATCGTCAGCGTGTCGCGGCCGCACTGCCCTTCGCCGAGGTGACCTGCACACTCACTGATGTCGTCGATCCCGCCGACGTCGTGGTGAACGCCGTGGTCGGTTTCGCCGGCTTGCCCGTCACGCTCGAGACACTCCGTGCGGGCAAGCGACTTGCCCTTGCAAACAAGGAGAGCCTGATCGCAGCGGGTCCGGTTGTCGCACCGTTGCGATCGACTCCGGGCGCGCACATTGTTCCGGTCGACAGCGAACATTGTGCGATTCATCAGTGCCTCCGCTCGTCGGTCGACGTTGGCCGCGAGGTTCGCCGGATCGTTCTCACCGCGAGTGGGGGACCGTTCCGCGGACGCACGCGTGACGAACTCTCAAGAGTCACCGTTGCCGACGCACTTGCTCATCCGACGTGGGCGATGGGTCCGAAGATCACGGTCGACTCGTCGACGCTGATGAACAAGGGCCTCGAGGTCATCGAGGCACACGAATTGTTCGGGGTTGGATACGACGCGATCGATGTCGTCGTGCATCCGCAGTCGGTGGTTCACTCGATGGTCGAATTCACCGACGGTTCCACGATCGCCCAACTTTCGATGCCCGACATGCGGTTGCCGATCGGTTATGCGCTCGGCTATCCCGACCGAATCGCGACACCGTTCGGCGCAATCGATTGGTCGCAAACATCCCGTCTCGATTTCGCCCTGCCGGATAGGGAAACCTTCCGCTGCCTCGATCTCGCTTACGCCGCGGGCCGCGCGGGGGGAACCGCACCTGCGTTCATGAGCGCGTGCAATGAAATCGTGGTCGAGGCATTTTTGTCCGGTGATGTGCCGTGGCTGGCGATTGCTGACACAATCGAGACCGTCATGGATTCCCACTCGCCGACCACCCCCCGCGACGTCGACGACATCCTCGAGGCCGACCGTGCCGGCCGCGAGGCGGCCCGTCGACACCTCGGGCGGCCGATGGCCGGATAGTCCGATGGCCGGCATGTACGAAAAGCTCCGCCAAGAGCTGGTGGTCGGCGGCGGTGACGGTGGATCAAACCCCGACCCGACGACCAAGTCGACCGCGGTCTTCTCGGGCCTCGTCATCGTCGGTCTGCTCGTCTGGTTGGGGATCGCAAATCCTTGGACGCTGTTGTTCGTCGTCGGACTTCTTGCCTCGGTGTTTCTGCACGAGATCGGTCACTTTGTCACGGCCCGTTGGACGGGCATGAAGGTGACCCAGTTCTTCATGGGGTTCGGGCCGCGCCTGTGGAGCCGCACCCGCGGCGAAGTCGAGTACGGCGTGCGTGCGCTTCCGCTCGGTGCCTTCGTGCGAATCGTCGGCATGAACGCGCTCGACGAAGTCGAACCGGCCGATGAAGCGCGTGCATACAAGAACAAGAGCTTTCCCCGACAATTTCTCGTCATCACCGCCGGTTCGCTCATGCACTTCATGGTCGCGATCTGCCTGTTCGTCGGTGTGTACACGACCGCGGGACGGTTTTCCGAAACCGGAAAGGTGCGGGTGATGGTGGAATCGGT
>CAYFNP010000031.1:0-11177 GCA_964344425.1 uncultured Bifidobacterium sp.
ATGCCCGAGGACAAGGTCACCGAGGCCCTGCGCTTCGCGGCCGAGCCCTTGTCGCTGTCCGAGCCGCTGCGCGAAGACGGTGACGCCGAACTCGGCGACGTCGTCGAAGACCGTTCGGCCGAATCGCCCTTCGAGGTCGCCGCCACCGCGTTGCTGCCCGAGGAAATCCAGCGACTTCTCGCACCGCTCGACGAGCGCGAGCGCGAAATCCTGAAACTGCGCTTCGGTCTCGACCGTGGTGAACCGCGCACGCTCGAGGAAGTCGGCGAACACTTCAACCTCACTCGCGAGCGCATTCGCCAGATCGAAGCCCGCGCAATGAGCAAGCTGCGTCACCCGTCCAGCGACACCGGCGCACGCGACCTTCTCGCCGTCTGACGCGAAGCCGCTACAGCGGCGCGTTCGACTGCGGTTTTCCGAGCAAGCGCTTCAACGCACGCGCACCGGAACCCAGTGCAAGCCCCGCAACGGCCGGCACCACCATTCGCAAGACGACCGAATCGCCGAGCCCGGGAACGAACCTGCTCGTCACCGCGTCGCGTTCGACCACGACGGCAACCAACAACCCGATGGCCGCGGACGCAACGAGAGCATCGACGATTTCACTGCGGTGCCGGAAAACTGCCGTTGCAACCGACACGATCACCGTGAACGCTCCGAGTGCGAACATCACGGGTGCGCCACGTGCCTCGGTCGGCACACCCCAGAACATGAACGCGCCGATCACGACGAACGCCGCGCCCGCACCGGCCAGTTCCCTTTGTGCACCTCGTCGCGAAACAACGAAACCGACGATCAACCCCGGGATGACGAGCAACAACCACCACGAGCCCGGTGCATCGCGCAGATAAAGGCTTCCCGAAGCGAGGGTCGTCACTCCGTCGACCTTCAACGTGAAGGTCCAACTCTGAACGAGTCCGTCGTCGTCGATCGGTTCGGGACGGACCGGGCTCATCCAATGCACGCGATGGTCGTGCCACATCGCCGATCCGTCACGGCCGACCACCTTCCACAACGGCGCCGAGGCGTTCGTCGCATCTTTGGGGTCCTGCGTGGATCCGTAGCGGGTGGAACTGGTCCGCGCGGTCAGCGAGTTCATGTCCATCGTCACGGTGCCGTCCTTCGCGATCCGCACGAACGGTTCGTTTTCGTAGCCGAGCACCTCGACTTCGTGGCCGGACTCGGCGCGCACGCGCACGAAGGCGTCGGCCCCGACGATGTCGACCCGAACGTTCTCGGTGGATGGTTCGACCGTTTGCACGACGCTCTCGGTGTTGCCCGGCCGCGCGGGGTCGGCGTGCGCGACGCCCGCCGGCATTCCGGCGAACCACGCGATGCTCGTCGCGGCGAAGAACCGCGCGACGCGGCGCAGGGAGAATTGGCGGAGGTGGACGGGAATCGAACCCGCCGGACGAGGATCGCTCGTCCCAACCGCTTTGAAGGCGGCGGAGCCCACCAGGCGCACGGACACCTCCATGTCGTTCGAACGGTAGCCGACGAATCGGCGGATCGCGTTGCCGATGCACACGACGCAGCGCACACATCAGGGTCACCAAGAGAAAGGACCCTTGATGATCATTCTGTGTCGCTCCGTCAAAGGCGGAAGCGGAACGACCGTGACGGCAGCCGCGCTTGCTCTTCTCCTGGCAGCGCGTCACCGCGGTGGCGGGCACGTCGTCGACCTTCACGGCGACCTGCCCGCCGCCCTCGGCATTGCGGAACCCGACGGAACCGAACTGCGCGAGGTGAATTCGTCGTTGCGACTTCTCCCCCGTCGGCTCGGCCCGCAGCCCACCGACAGCCAATGGCTCTCACTCGTCACCGAGTTGTCGTCGCTGCGCGGGCCGGTGGTTGTCGACGTGGGAACCATCGTTCCTGCTGCATCGCTCGTCGACGCCGCTGCCGCGAGCTACCTCGTCACGCGATCCTGTTACCTCGCGCTGCGCCGGGCAACGGGATTCATCCACGCCAAGGGCACGGGCGCGAACCACGGCATCGACGGGTGCATCCTGCTCTCCGAACCGGGTCGTGCCCTGTCCGCCGGCGATGTGTCGACCGTGTTGAGGGTGCCCGTTCGCGCCAACGTTCCCGTCGAAGCATCGGTCAGTCGTGCGGTCGATGCGGGCCTGCTCGCCCACCGCGTGCCGAAGTCGCTCGACGAGGCCCTTGCCGACATCATCGGCGAACACAGCGGGCGTTGAAATGCCCACCGAACTGTTGGGTCTGATGGCCGACCCCGACGTGCGCGAGATCGTCGTCAACAACGACACCGAAGTGTGGGTCGAACGCACGTCGGGTCTTTCGCGTCTCGACGACATTGCGGCGGGCGAGGCCGCGGCACTTGTCGAAAGGCTCCTTGCTCCCATCGGCCGGCGCATCGACCTTGCGTCACCCGTCGTCGATGCCCGGCTGCGCGACGGCTCGCGAATGTGCGTTGCAATTCCGCCGGTCAGTCCCCACGGGTTGAACCTGGCGATCCGCCGCTTCGCAAGCGATATCCATTCGCTGTGTTCGTTCACCGACGCACGAACCGCCGATCTGCTCGCCTCGGCGGTCGAAAGACGCATGAACGTGGTGGTCACCGGTGCCACGTCGACGGGCAAGACCACACTGCTCGGTGCGTTGTGCGCGCTTTCCCCGGCGAACGAAAGGTTGATCGCGCTCGAGGACACAAACGAACTGCGCATCCGACATCCCCACGTGGTGTACCTCGAGACACGCCCGGCGAACAGCGAAGGTGTCGGTGACATCACGCTCTCCGACCTGGTGCGTCATGCTCTGCGGCTGCGTCCCGACCGGTTGGTCGTCGGCGAGGTTCGCGGTCCCGAGGCGTTCGACATGTTGCAGGCGATGAACACCGGGCACTCGGGTTCGATGTCGACCTGCCACGCGAACGGCCCCGTCGACGCGTTGCACCGCATCGAATCGATGGTCTTGCGTTCCGTCGCCAATTGGCCGTTGCACGCGGTGAGGTCGTACATCGCAGCGGCGATCGACCTTGTCGTACACGTCGAACGCAGCGCCAACGGTGCCCGCCGGATCGCCGACGTCGTTCGGGTCGACGGAACGATCGGTTCGGACGGTGGCTACATCACGTCGTCGCTGATCGAGGCATGACGTGTCACCCGCGCTCCCGGCTGCGGTCGTCAGGATCATCGCCCGACACCGCCTCGGTATTCCCACCTTGCCGAAGTTCGTGCACTCACGCTGGCCTCGGAGCTCGGCGTCCGTCGATCCCGCGCTCGACGCGGCGGACTTTCTCGAGTCGGTCGATCGTGGTGTTCGACTCGGCTCGTCGGTACGCGGTGCGATCATCGCGTCGGCGACGCAACACCCCAACCTCGACGACGTGCTGCGCGTCGTCGTTCTCCATTGCCGCACCGGTGCGCCCCTCGACGACGACGAGGTGCTGCACGACGCCGAACGCCATCAGGCAGACGGTGCGTTTCTCGTACGTTCACTCGTCGCAGCCAACTCCGGCGGGCCATCGGCGTCGTACGCGCTGCAACGTGCGGCGTGGGCCCTGCGTGAACGACACGCGGTTCGCGCCGAGCGTCGTGCCCACGCGGCCCAGGCGGTCTTTGCGTCGCGGGTGCTGTCGTGGCTACCCCTCGCGTTCGGCGTGATGATGGTGTTCACCAACGGTTCGGTCCGAGGCGTGTACTTCGGACGTCCGATCGGTCTCGTGTGCCTTGTCGTCGGCCTTTCCCTCAACTTCGCCGGTCGGCGCTGGATGCACAGGATCGCGGGAACGTGCGACTGAACAGACGCTTCACCCTGCCGGGACGACCGCGACGCGACCCCGACGCGGGTTTCGTCGAGTTCGTCGACCTTCTCGTCGTGCTGTTGAAGAGTGGCCGCACCATTCATCAATCGTTCGACTGCATCGCGCGCTGGAGCACCGGAAACGTCAACACCGCGGCCCGGCGCGTCATGTCACGATGTGAATCGGGCGAACGCCTTGCCGACGCGGTCGGCTCGCTCGTCGGTGTGTTCGGGCCGGCCGCGGTCGGTTGCGCAAACTGCCTCGCTGCGGCGGAACGCGACGGACTTCCGCTCGCACCGGTGCTCGAACGACTCGTGGCCGACGGCCACGCAGAACGTCGACGTCGTGCCCAGGCCGAGGCTTCGAAGCTTCCCGTGAAACTCGCCTTCCCTCTCGTTGTCTGCGTGCTCCCCTCGTTCGTCGCCTTGACGATCGTCCCCATCCTCATCGGGGCGATCGGCTCCCTCTCCGTCGGCCCGTTGCCCTGAACTTCATCGATGTCAACCACACCGAAAGGACTCGAATGAAAAGGATCCGCTCTGCAACAACACCACTCCTTGTCTCGATCAAGCGATTCGTCCGCACCGACGACGACGGTCAGGCGACAACTGAATACGCGCTCATCCTTCTTGCCGCTGCGGTCATCGCGGTACTCGTCATTGCGTGGGCAACCGCGGGCGGTGGTGCCGGTCGGATCGGCGATCTCTTCGACTCGGTGTTCGACGGTGTCCTCGACAAGACCACGCAGACAACGGTGGGCTGACGCAACGCTCGACCGCGGACAGGCTGCGGTCGAATTCGCCCTCGTCCTGCCGCTTCTCGCAATTTTCACGGTCGTCCTCGTTCAGTTCGCAGTCGTCGCCCGTGACCAAATGAACCTGTGGCAAACCGCCCGCGATGCCGCCCGCGGAATCGCCCTGTCGAACGACCCAGTAGCCGAAGTGGCGCGATGGCAACGCTTCGACGGCTTCGATGTCACAATCGAGGGTGGCGTCGTCACGGTGTCGGTTGCACGGAAGCAGGCGATTCGCATCGTTGGCCTCGACTTCGTCCGGCCGTCCATCGTGCTGCGCGCTCGGGTCAGCATGGCTCTCGAACCACCACTAGCGTTCGCAGTCGATGGTGGTGATCAAGCGCTCGCAGCACCTTGATGCCAACCCATCCGGCGCCGTCACTCTTGTGAGCATCGAAGGCGACGTGACGATTGCAACCGTTCCGCGGCTGGTCGACGGCCTGAACCGTGAAGTCACGTCGGACGGCGGCAGAACGATCGTGGTCGATCTCGACTCGGTGGGGGTGCTCGACGACACCGGCCTCGGTGTGCTTCTCGGCTTTGCGTCGCGCGTTCGCGCCACGGGACGCAGCGTTGCCATCGTTGCCTCGGTCGACCGTGTGAACCGAAGACTCGCCGAGACACGCCTGGACCACGCTGTCCCCGTCGCCTCATCCGTCGCCGAAGCCGTTCGTCGCGCATCATGAGCGATGCACGAACCATCCTCGTCCTCGGCGACCAACTGAATCGTGCGATCGGCGCACTCGCGACGGCGCGCCCGGCGCTCGATCACATCCTCATTGTCGAGACCGAAGAAAAAATCCGTTCGCAGCGGTGGCACCGTCAGCGTCTCCACTTCTATTTGTCGTCGATGCGTCACTTTGCGGAAGAACTCCGCGGTGCCGGCTTCACGGTCGACTACGTGCGCGCCGCTTCGATGCGCGCAGCGATCACCGCCGCGTCGGCCGATGGCTCGCGCATCGTTGCAACCGAGCCGAACAGTTTCGGTTCCCGACGGTTGCTCACCGAACTCGGCGTCGAGCTCGTCCGATCCGACCAGTTCCTGTTGCACCACGACCAATTCGCCGGTTGGGTCGACGAGCGACGGGCCAAGGGTTACAAGACCTTCAAGCTCGAGGACTTCTACCGATTCCAACGCCTCCGACTCGGCGTTCTCGTCGACGATGGCGAACCGCTCGGCGGACGTTGGAACTACGACGACGAGAACCGCGAACCACCCCCGCGAGACGGACACGATCGTTGGCCCAAACCCGTCGTCGATGCACCCGATGCGATCGACGACGAAGTGTCGGCCGAACTCGACACGATGACCGACCTCGTTGGCGCGCCTCCCGACGGAACCTGGGCAACCACTCGAGCGGGCGCGCTGCAGCGACTCGACCACTTCATCACCGCGCTACTGCCCATGTTCGGGCCGCACGAAGACGCGATGCTCTCCGACAATTGGCACCTTGCACACTCGCTGCTGTCGCCGTACCTGAACAACGGCCTGCTTCTGCCCGGCGAGGTCGTCGCCGCCGCCGAGGACGCGCACCGTGCGGGCCGCGCCGACATCGCCTCGGTCGAGGGATTCATCCGCCAGATCATCGGATGGCGCGAATACGTGTGGGGCCTGTACTGGATGTGGATGCCCGACTACCGCAACGAGAACGCGCTCGGAGCCGACCTCGATCTTCCGCCGGTGTTCGACGGTGCGCCAACGCGAATGAACTGTGTCGCGCGCAGCCTCGACTCGGTTCGCGACTATTCGTGGGCGCACCACATCCAACGGTTGATGGTGCTCGGCAACCTTGCGCTGACCTCGGGAATCAACCCTCGTCAGTTCACCGATTGGATGTCGCGCGTGTTCATCGACGCAGCCGAATGGGTGATGGTGCCCAACGTGGTCGGCATGGCGCTCTTCGCCGACGGTGGTCGAATGGCGACCAAGCCCTACGCGTCGGGCGGTGCGTACATCGACAAGATGAGCGACTATTGCAAGGGATGCGCATACGACCGCAAGGCCCGTACGGGCGAGACGGCCTGCCCCTTCACCACTCTCTATTGGGATTTCCTCGACCGTCACTCCGCGACGTTCGGACGCAACCCCCGCATCGCGACCCAGGTTCGCGCGGCAGCCAAGCTCGCCGACATTGCCGCCGTACGCGAACGGGCGGTCGAGGTGCGCGGTCTCCTCGCAGCCGGCGAACTGTGACGCGGGCTGCCCGGGTCTTCAAGAATTGGCGAAGAATCGCCCCGTAACCCGGGCCCGGCGGGCGGCAGCATCGGTACCGTTGCCCGCATGGCGAACGTCAACAACGGTGCGACGGATTCCCCGCGCGTGCTCGTGGCCGAAGACGACCCTGCCGTTCGGTCGGCCGTGGTGCGCGTGCTCGAGCTCGAGGGATACCGCGTCTCGTCGGTCAACGACGGCGCAGCGGCACTCGCCGCCATCACGTCGAATCCTCCCGACGCCGTCGTCATGGACGTCATGATGCCGTTCGCCGACGGCCTGACCGTGTGCAGAGAAACGCGTCTGCGCGGCTCGCGGGTCCCGATTCTCCTCCTCACCGCCAAGCACGAGGTGAACGACCGCGTTGCGGGACTCGACGCCGGTGCCGATGACTACCTCGTCAAACCGTTCGCCATCGATGAACTGCTCGCGCGCGTGCGCGCACTTCTGCGACGCCGGGTCAGCATCGACGAGGCGACGACATTGAAGGTGGGTGACCTCGTCCTTGACTCGGCGCGTCGCGAGGTGCGACGTGGCGACCGCGAGATCCATCTGACGAAAACCGAATTCGACCTGCTCGAGGCGTTGATGCTGCGTACGGGTCTCGTCGTGTCGCGCGACCAGCTGTACGAGGAAATCTGGGGTTACGACTTCGAGACCGGATCCAAGTCGCTCGACGTCTACATCGGTTACCTGCGCCGCAAGACCGAAGAGGCGGGCGAGCCGCGGGTGGTCTTCACCGTGCGTGGTGTCGGCTACACGGTGAAGGCATGACCCTTCGCAAGAAGTTGTCGCTTGCCAGCGGCCTGGTTGCGCTCGTCACCGTGGTCGTACTCGCCATCAGCGCGCACCTCATCGCCAGCCACGAACTGCGTTCGCAGGTCGACGATTCGCTGAAGTCGCGCGGCGCCGCCATTGTGCGCGAACTCAACCGTGCCTTCGAGCGTCCCGATTTCTTCGGGCGCCAACGCGTGCCACTCGGTCCCACCTTGCTGCAGCCCGAATTCGATGCGATCACACAGGTCATCGACGTCAATGGAGCGGTGCTTGCGTCGCTCGGTCCGGCCGAGCTTGCGGTCACGGCGAATGATCTTGCACTTGCGTCGAGCTCCACGGCGAACCTCGGTCGGTTCGCCAATGCGACCGTCGACGGCAAGTCCTACCGCGTCTTCACCCTGTCGTTGCCGGCCGGCGGCGCCATCCAACTCGGTCGTGATATCACCGACATCGAAGACGCACGCGCCGGACTGCGCACCTGGCTCGTCATCATCGGCGTGATCGGGGTTGCGCTCGCCGCCCTTGTGGGGTGGTTGATCGCGCGTCGCACCAGCCGGCCGATCGAAGAACTGGCCCGCTCGGCCGACGACATCGCGCGAACGAGCAACACCACCGACCCCATCGACATCGATGCATCCGGCGAGGTCGGCAACCTCGTCTCCAGTTTCAACACCATGCTCGGGGCCCTTGGGCGCAGCCTCGCCCAGCAGAAGCAACTTGTGCAGGACGCCAGCCACGAACTGCGTACTCCCCTCACCAGCCTTCGTGCAAACGCCGAACTTCTCGAACGCCACGACCTGCCCGACGAGACACGGCGCGAGATCATGAGCGACATTCGCGCCGAGATCGACGAACTCACCGCGCTGTCCAGCGAACTGTCCGCTCTTGCCACCGACCAAACCGCGGCCGAAAGTCCGTTGCCCGTGCATCTCGATGACGCGGTGCGAGAACTCGTCGAGCGTGCCCAACGGCGGTCGGGTCGCGAGATACGTCTCACCGTGTCCGACCCCGCCACCATCGAGGTTCGGCCGGGTCAGTTCGACCGCGCGGTGTCGAACCTCATCGACAACGCGCTGAAGTTCGGCCCGCCCGGCTCACCGGTCGACGTTTTCGTGCGCGGTGCGCGGGTCGAGGTGCACGATTCGGGGCCGGGCATCTCGCCCGAGGACCGACCCTTTGTCTTCGACCGCTTCTATCGCGCAGCGTCGACACGGTCGCTTCCGGGTTCGGGGCTCGGTCTTGCGATCGTCAAACAATTCGCCGACGTCCACGGTGCACGCACATTGGTCGGCGCGTCCGGCACCGGCGGCGCGATGGTCGGACTCGAATTCGGCAGTGCAGACGGCTGGTCCGCTGTCCAGACCCGGTAGCGGCCCGTTCCCGATTACGACCAGAGACGCGCCGGATACTCGCCGCGCGCAACCAGCGCGGCGATCGATCCCTGAACGATCTCTTTGTCCTCGCGATAGGTGACTCCGAACCACGACGAGTCGGTGCGCAGAACACGACACGTTGCGGCTCCTTCACCGACCAGCTGCCCGACGGTCAGCGGAATGAAACACTCACTCTTCGCCTCGTCGCCGTGGGCCGTCAAGAACTCGCGGAAGATGCGCTCGAGATGGTCGAACAGGCGCGGCGTAAAGCCCCACATGTTCATCGACACCGGCTCATCGCCTGACAATGCAACAACGGTGCCGTCGCCCCGGGTGTTCCGCGCACCCGCACCATGGCGTTCGATCGACGTCATTTCGTCGATCGTCATCAGGAATCCGTTCGCGTCGGTCGCGCACACACCGCGCGCAACCGTGCCATGGTCGGACAACGTGTTGCGCAGTGTGAAGCCGACCATCGACCAATCGGTCGAAGTGTCGTCGAGGCCGGCGAGATACTTTCCCAGCACCGCGTACGAGTCACGGCCGTAGAAGTCGTCGGCGTTGATGACGGCGAAGTTGCCGCGAATCGCATCGCGCGCGCACAGAATCGCATGGGTCGTTCCCCACGGTTTTTCCCGACCCTCGGGGACCGAGAAACCCGTCGGCAGACGGTCGAGCGTCTGGAAGGCGAAGTCGACGTCGACGAGGTGCGAGAACTTGGCGGCCACACCATCGCGGAATGCGTCTTCGAAGTCGGGACGGATGATGAAGACGACGCGGCCGAACCCCGCACGGACCGCGTCGTAGACCGAGTAGTCGAGGATCGTCTCGCCCGAAGGACCCATCGGGTCGATCTGCTTCAGGCCCCCGTAACGCGAACCCATTCCGGCGGCAAGGACGACGAGCGTGGGGGACATCGCCGAAACGCTAGTCGCCGTCGTCATCGTGACGACGGCGCGGGCCACGACGGTCCTCGACCTTCTCGCGTTCGCGCTGTTCGTCCTCGACGGCAGCCTCTTCGGCAACCAGACGAACCATTGCAGTCAGACGTTCGGCCGAGAGTGTCCCGTCGGCAATCGCCGCTCGAACCGCGCAGTCGGGTTCGTCCTCGTGTTTGCAATCGCGGAACCTGCAGTTTTCCGACAGGGCAAAGACGTCGGCGAAGGCGCGTTCGATCCCGTGACCACTCGTCCACAGGCTGACCGCGCGCAGACCCGGCGTGTCGATCAGCCAACCGCCATCGGGCAGAGCGACGAGTTCGGCCGCCACCGTGGTGTGCCGACCTCGCTGGTCACCCTCGCGAACTTCACCGGTGCGCTGCACTTCGCTGCCGACCAATGCGTTGACCAGTGTCGACTTTCCGACGCCGCTCGCACCGAGAAGCGCAACGGTGAGACCGCGGTAGCCGTCGAGCGCGGCGAGCGTCGCGGGTTCGCGCGAGCTGACGGCGTGAACCGCGACGTCGGGTGCAACCGTTGCCACGACAGCGCGCAGCCGATCGATGTCGGCTGCGGACACGGAATCCGATTTCGTCAACAACACGACGGGTTGTGCACCACTGTCGAATGCAAGAACGAGTTCGCGTTCGAGACGCCGAGGATTGAGGCCCGAACTGGCCGCATGCAACAGGAAGACGACGTCGATGTTCGCGGCGACGACGTGCTGTACCGCCCGAGCGCCCTCGAACGACGCGCGGCGCACCAGCGCGGACTTTCTCGGAGCGATCTCCTCGACACGTTCGCCGTTTGTGTCGACGGTCACGTGGTCGCCCACCGCGACCTCGGCTCCGATGTTTCGCACGCGCAATTCGCGCGCAGAGCCATCGATGAGCGTGCTCCATCCGCGGTCGAGTCGTCTGACCCTCCACGGAAAACGATTTTGTTCGAGCATCTGTGAGAACGCTAACGCCCCGTGCCGTAGCCTGTCGGACGGTCGTCACCCCCCGAAAGGCCCCCAATGCTCTCGTCCCTTGCCCGTTTCTGCGTGCGCCGACGTCGCTTCGTCGTCTTTGGTCTCTGGATTCCTCTCTTCATCATCGTCGGCGCACTCACGGGTGCGGCCGGTGGCAACTTCCGTACCGACTTCGTCCTGCCGAAGTCCGAGTCGCGCGAGGTGCAGGAACTTCTCGAGGCGGTGAACCCCGCCACCGCCGGATTCTCCGCCCAGATCGTGTTCAAGGCCGAGAAGCCGATCAGCGACGTCGCCTACCGTTCTTCGATCGACGGACTGCTCGCCGAAGTCGACCGCATCGATGGC
>CAYFNP010000032.1:0-11090 GCA_964344425.1 uncultured Bifidobacterium sp.
TCGATGCGAACGTCGCGCGCATCGGGAGACGGTTGATCGACACGACCGCGGGGTCCGCCCACGGCCTCGCTTCGCCAATTGCCGGCAGTGTCACGGAACGTCTGCCCTCATTGACCGCCGCCGAACACAACTTCGTCGCCCACCGACAATCTTCCCGGCGTGACAATGCGGGCATAGACGCCGACGTTCTGGTCGAGATCGCGCACGACGTGACGCAGGATGCGGCGGTCCTCGGGAATCGACGGCGAAATCTCGCGGGTCACCATGATGCAGCGCGGACACGGCGAGAGAAACTCGACCTCGCAGGTGCCGATGGTTGCACGTCGTCCTGACCAGCCGAACTCGGGGTGGCCCTGCGGCGCGCCGTCGATCACGAAACTCGGCCGGAATCGACGAACGTCGACGTTCGAGTCGGGCAATGCGGCGTGCATCGCCGCGATCGCCGATTCCGTCATCACCATCAGCGGCCAACAGTCGTGGTGCGTACCGGGCGGTGACTCGAACTCGATCACCTCGGGTGGGAACGCGGAGAAGTCCGGCAACGGCTCGTCCGCCTCGCGACCGAAGACCCGTCGCAGCTCGTCCATCATGTCGGGGTTGTCGCTCGGTCCACGGCGGTAGTGATCGAGGTTCGCGATCGGCGCGAGCGAATCAAGCGTGACGTTGCGGCCGAGCGCGGCCGACAACTTCGCCGACGCATCGGCGTCGGCCGACGACACGGTCGAACCGTCGGGTGTCGTGATGACGACGTCGTTCCCCTGCCGTCGGGCCGCGAATTTCATCAGTGCGCCGATTTTCTTCGCCCCGCGAATGCCGCCGAGTTCGTGGTCGCGGATCGCCCAATGGCGGTCGCCGACGATGCCGAGCGACGAGAGCTCCGCCGAGTCGACCCGTTCCCCCACCATCGACTTCACGGGATACGACCAGATCTGTGAAACGCGCACGTGCCCTCCGCGGTCAAGTATTGCAGCAGACCCGGAGGGCATTCGCATGGGCACGAGTGGCACAACGGCCGACGTTCACACTTGACTCAGTGCTCGTGATCGACCCGAAATTGAAGCGCGCACTCGGACAGGCGGCGAAAGGCGTCGAGGTGGTCGCTGCCAGACACGACGGCGTCACCCGCGCGTACACGTCGCACTGGGTGACCCAGGTGTCGTTCGAGGAACCGATCGTGATGGCCAGCGTGTCCCCCAAACACGACACATACCCACTCATGGTCGCAGCCGGCGCGTTCACCACTTCGTTTCTCGCGGGTGACCAGGTGCACATCGGGCAGTACTTCTCGTACCCCGGGCGCAAGTTCCACTACATCGCCAACGAATACCTGATCGACGAGAACGGCCACCCCGTCGTGCGCGACTGCCTCGCATGGGTGCACGCCGAGATCTTCGACTCGAAGACGATGGCCGACCATGAATTGTTGTTCGCGCGCGTCACCGATTACGGATACGGACGCCTGAAGGACGCGCCACTCGTTTATTCGTCACGCCACGGTTGGCGCATCGCAGCCGACAAGGCCCGCGCTCCGGGCGAAAGCCCGCGCGACGAACTTCTCGCACGTCTTGCCGCCGCCGGATTCGACGCGCCGGCCGACGAGTCCGACGACGAGTAGCCCGCGTTCAGTCGCAGCAGCTGTCGCGCCAGCCGCACGAGCGGCACTTGAAGTGCGCGTGCTCGGGCGTCAGGTCCGACCCGCACAGCGGACATTCGGGAAACGTTCCGAATCGCGAACGACAGGTGTCGAACTTCGTCGGGTCGAACTCGGTCGTGTTCGTCTGGCCGCTTTCCATCGCGACATTCTGCCCAACGCGAACGGCGCGGACGGGGATTCCGGACCGATCAGGCGGCGGGGCGAATCGCGCGCCGCGCCGGGCCGTTCAGCAGGGCAACCGAGACCATGAGGACCGCAAGGATCAGCGCGAACGTCGACAACACGTGGAACCCCACCGCCTTGCGGATGAACCCACTAGAGAAGCCCGCGATACCCCCGAAGAAACTCATCGACATGTCGGCTACACCCTGCACCGCGACACGCGACTCGTCGCGCACCGAGTCGACGAGAAGGCTCGACCCGCCGATCAGCCCGAAGCTCCAGCCGACGCCCAGCAGCCACAGCGCCGGGAACAACAACTGATACGACTCGCCCGCCAGTGCGGCGAACGCCGTCGCAGCCACCAACAGGATTCCGCCGATACGAATCGACGCGTGTTTGCCCCGACGGTCGCTGAACCGACCAACCAACGGACTGAACGCGTACATGCCCGCGATGTGCAGGGAGATGATGTACGCGCTGACGCTTTCGTGTCCGTGAGCCTTCAGGTGCACCGGTGTCATGGTCATCACCGACACCATCGTCATCTGCGACACCACCATCGCAAACACTGCGATACGACCGTTCGTTGTCTCGAAGGCCGCCGCATACGCCTGACGAATGCGCAACTGCGGAACTGTTCCCACCGCTTCGCCGCGCAGTTCACGGGCCACCAACAGCGGGTCGGGCTTCAGTCGCAGCGAGGCGTTCAACATTGAGAACACGAAGAACGCCGCCGAGAAGACCCACGGTCCCGTGTACTTGTGCCAGCCGAACAACTCTTCACCCGCCCATTGCGCGGGCTGCACCAGCACCGGGCCCATCACCGCACCGAAGGTCGACGCGAAGAGAATCCGACTCATCGCCCTCGCGCGGTGTTCCGGCGCCGCCAGGTCGGTTGCCGCGTAGCGCGACAACAGGTTCGATGCCTGGCCCGACCCGTAGACGAACAGACCGACGAGGAAAACCGGCAGCAACTTCGTCTCGGCACCGACACCCGCCGTGATTCCCCCGACGATTGCCAGCGCGTAACCCGCCCGCAACCCCGGACGTCGTCCACGGCGGTTCATCACCCTGGCCAAGACCTGAGACATGAACGCCGTTCCCGTGGTGACGGTCGCCGTGGCGATGCCTCCCCACGGCGTCGACTGGCCAAGGATCCGTTGGACGACGAAGGCCCCAACGGTGACGGCCGACGACAACGCCGCGGCTGCCGCCAATTGACCGGCGACCAGCACCCTCAGGGTGCGCCGTTGGAGACCAATGACGTCGTCGATACCCACCCCCACCCGAACGAGTCTTGCAGGTCGACCATCGATGGGCCGGCGCACACCCTCGCCCTAATTTTGGGCGAATGGAAGTCATCGCGGTTGCCGCCCTTGTCGTTGCTCTCGGTGTTCTCGGGATCCTCATCCTCAATCAACGGCGTCCGCAGACGCCGGCGCAAGCACCGGTCGTGGCTCCCCCGCCCATCGATACCGCGGCATTGCGTGCCGAGATGTCGGCCGAACTGGCGCGAACAGTTGCCGAATCCGTCAACGCATCGGTGGCGGGGGCAATGCACCAGTTGAGTGAGCGCGCGCGACTCGATCGCGAAGAGTCCATCAAGATGGCGGCCGAAAAGGTTGCGGCTTCCGGGGGCGAACAACTGGGCACCAAGGCGCAGGTCATCGACACGACTCTGCAGAACCTCGCAGGGCAGATGAACCAACGGCTCGATGCTCTATCGACCGAGTTGCAACAGTTGCGCGAATTCAACAGTTCGCAGTACTCGGGCGTCGAAAAGGCGGTTGCCGCGCTTTCACTGCGAACCGACAACCTGAAAGAGGTGTTGTCGAGCTCGCAAAAGCGTGGTCAGTGGGGCGAGCGCGTCGTCGAGGACATGCTGCGCGCCGCGGGCTTCGTCGAGAACGTGAACTACGCGAAACAGGACATCAACGCAACCGGCGGTCGACCCGACTACAAGTTCATGATGCCGCCCAACCGCGTGCTCTTCATGGACGTCAAGTTTCCGCACGACAAGTACGCCGAGCACTTCAACGCCGAGACCGACGCGCTTCGCAATCAGGCAAAGACCGAATTCGTCAAGGCCGTCAAGGGCCACGTCGACGCCCTTGCAAAGCGCGACTACGTGAACAACGCCAAGGAAGAGGCCCTCGACTACGTCCTCATGTTCCTGCCGATCGAAAGCATCACCGGCTTCATCCACGAGGCCGACCCGACACTCATCGACTACGCGCTGGCAAGGAAGGTCGTTCTGTGCTCGCCGTTGGCGCTGTACTCGTTCCTCGTGGTCATCCGCCAGGCCACCGACAGCTTCCACACCGAGCAGACTGCGTCGTCGATCATGCAGCAGATCAACAAGTTCAACGGCGAATGGCAAAAGTACGTCAAGGCCGTCGACGAAGTGAAGGACACGTTCTCGAAGTTGACCGACAAGATCGACGACATCGGTACGGGCGGCACCCGCTTCAACAAACTCAGCGTTCCCATCAGGGCCATCGAAAAGATGCGTACCAAGCAGGGCATCCCCGAACTCGATTCTGCTGATGAAACCGCCGACAACGACGAGCTGTTCGGCGACGAATAGTCCGCGGCGGCCCTAGGCGGCCGACCAGAAGTCGTTCAATCGCGCTGCTGCCGTGGCCGCATCTTCGATCATCCACCAGTGGCCCTTGCCGTCGAGTTCGATGACGTCGGCACCCAGTCCACGCGCAACTTCCCTGGCCATTTCGGGCGTTCCCGGATAGTGGTCGGCGGTCGGCACCACGACGCATCCGCGAGGTGGCTTCGACGACATGAGTTGTCTGCCGAGCGTTGCCATTGCAGGTTGGGCCGCCGCCCGATACAGCGAGAGGATGTTTCGTCCCATGTCGGCGTTGATGTGCACGGCGACTCGTTGCGCGATACCACCGGTCATGCCCAGCGATTCGAGCACGGCCACCTTTTCGTCGAACGTCATGTTGGTCAACGTTGCAACGGCGGCTTCGCCGATTTCCGGTGTCTGCCACGCCGCCGCAGCGTCGTGCCACACGTAGTCGGGATGAATGAGGCCGGCACAATCGGCGACCCACGTGTTGACCAGGTCGGGTCGACGCACAACGAGCCCGTAGACGTGACCCGCTCCCCAATCGTGCCCGACGATGTCAACAGGGCCGCCGATGCGTTCGAGTTCCGCGACCAGCCATTCGACGTAACCGGATTGCGTTCCTGCCCAGCCGTCGGGCGACGGTGCGCCGAATCCGGGCGGTGACAACAAGACGACATTCGTTGCCACCTCGGCCGGTAGCGCGTCGACGAGACGCGACCAGATCGCGTCAGACTCGGGATTGCCGTGGACGAAAACCTTCGGTGTCATGGTCATCACGATGCGGCAGGACGCACGGCGAGCAACTGCACCGTCGAACTGCGTCCCTCGTGGTACTTGCCTTCAGAGATCTGCCGATCGACGGCGCGATGAACTTCGAGCGTCCAGCCGGCGAAGTCCGACTCGAGTTCCGCAAGTTCAACGGTCAGGTCGTTGCTTTGCGGTCCGCCTACACCGCGGCCGATGTTCGCGGCGTTGTACGACTCAAGAAGGAACCGTCCGCCGGGGCGAAGTGCGCGTTTGATTCCCGCATGGACGCGCCGGCGCAACTCGGTTGGCACGTGGCAGAAGATCGACACGATGTTGTCCCATTGTTCGGCACCCATGTCGAAGTTGGCAAGGTCGGCGACCCGTGCATCGATCGACGTGCCGCGTTGTGCGGCAAGCCGGTTCGCTTTTGCAACCCCAACCGAACTCAGGTCGATGGTGACGACACGATGGCCCAGTGTCGCCAAGTACACCCCGTTGCGACCTTCGCCGTCGCCCAGCACCAAGGTGTCACCTTTCGTGAGAACGGAAGCACTGTCGACGAGGAAATCGTTGGGCTCGGTGCCGAATGCATAGCCCTCTTCGGAATAGCGGTCGTCCCAGGTCTGGCCGCTCGACGTCAGGTTCGACATGGAACGCAGGTTACGCGTCGACGAAGAATCCGCGCAGGGCGGATGCCATGTGTCCGCGGATGACCTTGCCCGAAGGAAGCATGTCGACCATGCCGATCGAGGTATGGATGTGACCGCGTGCCTGAAGATGCGTCACGGGCACACCGGCCGCACGCAGCGCACGGGCGTAGTCGTTGCCTTCGTCACGCAACGGGTCGAACTGCGCGGTGACGACCATCGCCGGCGGAAGGTTGGCCAGACTGGGTGCGAGCAACGGCGATGCCGTTGGTTTCGTGCGGTCCGCAGGATCGGCGTAGTGATTCCAGAACCACTCCATCAACGCCTTCGTCAGGATGTAGCCCTCGCCGTTTTCGGTGAACGACGCCGACTGACGCGAACCATCGGTCACGGGCGTCAACAGCAGTTGGCCGTTGATGGCCGGTCCACCGTTGTCGCGCGCCATCTGGGCAACGATCGCTGCGAGGTTTGCGCCCGCACTCCATCCCGCAACCGCGAGTTTGCCCGGCTTGCCGCCCAACTGTTTCGCGTTCGCGGCGACCCATTGCACTGCCGCCCACGCGTCGTCGACTGCGGCGGGGAACCGCGCCTCGGGCGCGTGACGGTAGTTCGCCGAGATGACGAGAACGTCGGCGCGATCGCAGAGATCGCGGCACAACGGATCATCGGACGTGGCGTTGCCAAGCACCCAACCCCCGCCGTGGAAGTACAACACGACGGGGTGTGGTCCCGGTGACGACGGCCGGTACAGGCGGTACTCGAGGTCTCCGGCGGGACCGGCAAAAGTGCCGTCGACTATTTCGCCGACATCGGGACCGGGTGCGCGCATCGTCGACGACGCATCCATGAAGCCTCGCGCTTCGTCGGGTGACATCGACTCGACGGGCGGCAGACCGAGCTGCGCCATGACGTCGAGCATCATCTCGACGTCGGGCTGCATCATGCGCACCGGACCCGCGTTGTGCTGGTGCTTACCCGGACCGGTGAGTTCAAAGCCGAGAAAACCGCGTTGCTGTGCTTCGGTGCAGATCTTGCGGTACCGACCGACACCGCCGATGTACGGAAACAGCACGCGCGGCTTGCCCGGCACGTTGGCACCCATGTACCACGAGTTGGTGTCCTGGAACAGGGTGATGTCGGCGCAGTCGGTGCAGTGCACGCGCCAATCCTCTTCAGCGGCGGGCGTCGGCTCGATGGTGTCGAAACCGTCCTTGCGCATCGCAACGAGAGTGTCGCGGATCCACTCGACGTGCTGTTCGATCGACACCATCATGTTCGACAACACCGACGGGCTACCGGGGCCGGTGATCATGTAGAGGTTCGGGAATCCGACCGTGGTCAGGCCGAGATAGGTCAGCGGACCGTGCTCCCACTTTTGCTTCAGCGTCACGCCGTTCTTGCCGGTGATGTCGACGTTGACCAACGCGCCGGTCATTGCATCGAAGCCGGTCGCATACACGATGGCATCGAATTCCTTCGACTCGCTGCCGAAGTCGATTCCGGTTTCGGTGATCGACTTGATGACGTTCTTGCGGATGTCGACCAGCCGAACATGCGGCAGGTTGAAGGTTTCGAAATAGTTGGTGTCCATGCACGGACGCTTCGTGCCGTAGGCATGGCCACGAGGACTGAGCATCTCGGCAACTTCGGGGTCCTTCACGACCTCGCGGATCTTCGAACGCATGAATTCACACACGACCTCGTTCGCCGCGCGGTTGATGCCGACGTCGGTGAACGTCGCGCCGATCATCAACAGTTCCCCTCGCCGCCACGACTTCTCGAGCATCGCGAATGCCTCGTCACGCGACACCGACAGAGCCGACACCGTTGCCATCTCCATCGGAACTCCGGTCGGCGACAATCGCGCTTCGGCCTCGTACGCTGCGCGGTCGGCCTTCAGCCTCGCGACTCGGTCGGGTGGTTGCGGACCGTTGAATGCGGGCATCGAGAAGTTCGGCGTGCGCTGGAAGACGACGAGCTCCTTCGCCTGCGCGGCGATGTGAGGCATCGATTGAATTGCCGATGATCCGGTTCCGATGACCGCGACACGCTTGCCCGTGAAGTCGACGCCCTCGTGCGGCCAGCGACCGGTGACGTAGACGTCACCTTTGAAGCGCTCGGTACCCGGAATGTCGGGTTCCTTCGGAACCGACAGACAACCCGTCGCCATCACGTAATGGCGGCATGTGATCGACTCGCCCGCCGAAGTGCGAACGGTCCACTTCTTCGTCGAGTCGTTCCACTCGGCCTTTTCGACCTTCGTCTCGAAATCGATGCCCGAATACAGGTCGTGCTTCTTCGCCACGAACTGCGCGTAGCGGAGGATCTCGGGTTGGGCCGCGTGCTTTTCGGACCACGTCCACTGCTCGTGCAGATCGGGGTCCCATGTGAACTGGTAGTCGGTCGTGGCGATGTCGCAACGTGCGCCCGGATACCGGTTCCAGTACCAGGTGCCACCGACGTCCTTGCCCGTCTCGAGAACCCGAGACGTGAAGCCGTGCTTGCGGAGTTCGTGCAGCAGGTACATGCCGGCAAAACCGGCCCCAACGACCACTACATCGACGTCTTTTTCGGCCATTCCCGGCTTCCCCCTCGCCCGGCTACCCCATATCTCTGAACTACAGAGCAAACCCTAGTCGGTACTCCGAACTTTGCGATAAGCCGAACTCCGCTGAACCTGCGATCTCAGTCGCCACCATCGACGTCGGCAAGGGACACCGAAACATTCGCGGGTAACGGCGGTAGGCGCAGCGCGAACAGCCAGGTGAGAACCACGAACGCCGTCGCACCCCACATCGCCGCGGGCAGGCCACCCCACAGGTACAGCACGCCCGACAAAAGTGTTCCGACCAGACGTCCGGCGGCGTTCGCCGAATAGTAGAAGCCCACGTCGAGTGCAACCTCGTCGTCGTCGGCAAAGGCGAGCACGAGGTACGAGTGCAAGGACGAGTTGAGTGCGAAAACGATGCCGAAGACCACGAGTCCGGCGACAATCGCCACCTCGACTGCGGCTTCGAGGGCCACGAGCGTTGCGATAACTCCCGAAACGACCGCGAGGACGAATGCCCACAGTCGCGCCGCCGCAACTTCGTCGATGGCGCTGCCGCGCAATGTGAGAATCCGCGGTGCCGACGACTGCACGATTCCGTAACCGATGACCCACAGTGCGAGGAACGCCCCGACGGTTCGGTCCGACCAGTCGAGAATCTCCGAGAGGAACACCGGAAGAGCCACGACGAACCAGATGTCGCGCGATCCGAACAGGAAGAAACGTGCAACGGACAGCCTGTTGATTGCCGACGACTTCGAGAGAACCGATCGCAGCGGCGCTTTCTTCTTCGACTTGCCGATGTCCTCGTTCAGGAACACGAGCAACACGATCACCGCTACCGCAAGCGCCGCGCTCATGATCCACAGCGCACCGTCGTAACCGACGCCCGCAAGTAGGGCGGCGCCGACGAAGAAGCCGACACCCTTCAACGCGTTCTTCGAACCCGTGAGAATCGCGACGAGCCGGAACAACGATCCCTCACCTGCAACCGTCTTCACCGCGCTCTTCGAACTCATCTTCGTCAGGTCCTTGGCCACGCCCGACAACGCCTGCATTGCCATCACGAAGGCGACCGACAACCACCGTTCCCAGGAACCGGATTCGAGCGAGAGTGACAGCAGGGCGACGATCTGCAACATCAGCCCCGCCACGAGGGTGCGGTTGAGCCCGCGTCGCGACCCCACCCACCCACCGAGCAGGTTGGTCAGGATTCCCATGAACTCGTAGGCAAGAAACAGGAATGCAATCGCGACGGCGGAGTAGCCAAGGTCGTGGAAGTGCAAAAGGACGAGCATCCGCAACGCACCATCGGTGACGGTGAAGGTCCAGTAACCGGCCGTCACCAGTGCGTAGTTGCGCAACTTCAACGCGAACCTCCGACCTTTGCCACGAGTTCCGCCATCCGATGCGCGTAGCCGAATTCGTTGTCGTACCAGACGAGCACCTTCACCATTCGGCCATCGATCACCATCGTCGATGGACCGTCGACGATGCCGGAACGTGGGTCGTTCACATAGTCCGCCGAAACCAGCGGACGCGTTTCGAACCCGAGGATTCCGCGCAATTCATTCTTCGATGCCACTTCCAGCAGCCCGTTGACCTCTTCCACCGTGACGTCGCGCGCCATCGTGAAGACACAGTCGGTCAGTGACGCATTGAGAAGTGGCACGCGCACGGCGGTGCCGTTCAGTTTGCCCTTGAGTTCCGGGTAGATCATCGTGATCGCCGTTGCCGATCCGGTTGACGTCGGCACGAGTGAGTTCAACGCCGACCGCGCTCGGCGAAGGTCCTTGTGGGGTGCGTCCACGATCACCTGCGTGTTGGTGACGTCGTGCACGGTGGTGATCGCTCCCCGCTCGATGCCGATCTTCTCGTGGAGCACCTTGACAACAGGCGCGAGGCAATTTGTGGTGCACGACGCGGCGGTCACGATGCGGTGCAGCGCAGGGTCGTACAGACCGTCGTTGCAGCCCATCACGATGTTGAGCACACCATCACTCTTCACGGGGCACGCTACGACAACTCGGCTCGCACCGTTGTCGAGGTGGGGCTGGAGGTCCTCGGATGTCTTGAATTTCCCCGACGATTCCACGACGACGTCCACCCCAAGATCACGCCAAGGGATATCGGTGGGTTTCCCATGGGCGGTGAACGACACGGGCTTGCCGTCGATGACGAGCGACTCGTTCTTCGTTGCCACCGTGCCCTCATAGCGACCGTGCACCGTGTCGAATTCCATCAGGTGGGCCGCGGCCTCGACCCCGCCCTTCACTTCGTTCACATGAACCAACTCGATACCGACTCGATTGCGCAGCGCCCGCGCCGTGAGCCGGCCGATGCGACCAAACCCATTGATTCCCACTCGAACCGCCACTATCTGCTCCCTTCCTTTGAGTTCGAAATCTTCGTTGCGCGCGTGAAGCGCGCGATCCGTTCCTCGAGTTCACGTACTGCGGCATCGAACTGTGCGGGGCGTCCCGGTTCCACGGGGTCCGAGATCGACCAGTGCCACCACTTCGTCGTCGCGTCCAGCTCCTCGTGCACGAGATCGCACACGGTGACCACCTGGACACCACGTGGGATCGACCCCAACGCTTTCGGCACCGCACCCGCAATCGCGAGACCTGCCCGACGTCCTGCATCAATGGCGCCAGGGTGAACCTCTTCGGCCACGTGGGTTCCGGCCGAACGTGCCCGACACCCCGTGCGCTCGCGCCACAGCGCGGCAGCCAGTTGCGAACG
>CAYFNP010000033.1:0-10891 GCA_964344425.1 uncultured Bifidobacterium sp.
ACCGCTTGCGCAACTGCCGACAGACGTCGATGCCCGACATTTTCGGCAGCATGACATCGAGAAGAACGAGGTCGGGTCGGATCACATCGAATATGTCGAGTGCCTGCATACCGTCGCGGGCTACTTCGACACGGAAACCTTCACGTTTCAATCCGACCTGCAGGGCCTCGACGAACGATTCTTCGTCTTCGACCACCAGCACGGTGGGTGTTGCGGATCCGGATGGCGGGTTCATATCAACTTCACCGATTATCCCCCGCCGTCGCAGGCAGGATCAGCCGAAACGTCGAACCTTCACCTTCCAGTGAGGTGACGTTCACCTCGCCGCCATGATTCGCCATCACGTGGCGAACGATCGACAATCCGAGACCGGTTCCCCCGGTTCCGCGGCCCCGCGCCTTGTCGACCCTGTAAAACCTCTCGAAGATTCGTTCCAGATCGGGCGCCGGAATGCCGATGCCTTCGTCCTGAACTTCGATGATGTGTCGGCCGGGCTCTCGTGAAAGTCGGACCGAAATCGTGTCACCGGCTTCGCTGTACTTGATCGCGTTGTCGATGAGATTCGACACGGCCGAAATCAACTGAACCTGGTCACCGACGATCGTGTGCCCCTCACCCTCGACGGCGAGGCTCAATTTGATCGCTCCTGCTCGGGCGGCGAGGTTGTTACGGTCGATCGCCTCGCGCGCAACCTCGGCAAGGTCGACGATGTTCTGTCGAAGAGGCGCATCCAACTCGATCCTCGACAATTCCAACAAGTCATCGATGGTCACGGCCATGCGGTGCGCCTCGACGGTCATCTTCTCCGCGAGACGTTGCAACACCGTCGGGTCCGTTTCACCCTGTATCGCCTCGGCAAGGATCGACATGGCACCGATGGGTGTCTTCAGTTCGTGGCTGATGTTGGCAACGAAGTCCGTCCTGACCGCGTCGATGCGGCTCCGCTCGCTGACGTCCTCGATGATCGCGAGACAATTCCCATTTGCCAGGAGAAGCGTCGATACGTCGAGCACCCGGGGCGGCGGTCCGTAGAGCTCGAGTCTCTCGGTGGTGTTGTGGCCATTCGCAAGCGTCGAAGCGATCAGACGTTCGACCGCGGCTTCGACCAGGAGATCGACGTGCCGCAGACCGACGACTGCGGTCGCGGCACCGTTTCGAAGAACGACACGACCATCGGGTCCGGCGAGCACGACACCGAGAGGAAGCGCATTGATGACCGCCACGCTGTCGACGCCGTCGGCGAGGAGTGCCACCTCCGGTGGGGCCACGACCGCGGTCATCGTCGCGGTGGCTGGTTGCGAAGGTCGCACCTTTCGTTTCGATGCCGTTCGGAACCCGAAAATCAGCGCGAAGACAAGTCCACCGGCTACGAAGGCGAGTACCGACTCGATCGGGAACCCTCAGCTTTCGCCCGGGAAAGGAATCCCGTCGGTGTCGTCACCCGCAGCGCGCGCGGCATGCCGGGCGGCTCCCTTCAGTTCGGGACGCCAGCCACTGATGGCGTAGAGCACCCGTTCGCCGATGTTGACCGCGTGGTCGCCGATGCGCTCGTAGAACCGCGCAACGACCGCAAGTTGGATTGCCACTTGCAGGTCGATCGATCCGTTGAGATTGCATTCGAAGATCGCCTGAACGAACTGCCGTTGGAGACCGTCGAGGTAGGAATCCATGTCGTCGAGTGCCGCCGCTTTGGCGACGTCATCGGATTCGAATGCATCGAGTGCCGCGGAGAAGAGTTGCTGGGCCTGCTCACCCATCTTGCTGATGATTCCACGGAGTTTCGGATCGAGGTCATGGCCGTAGATCCGACGTGCCGCCTTGGCGATGTTGACCGTGAGGTCTGCGCTTCGCTCGATCTCACCGATCATCTTGAGGATCGCGACGAGTTGGCGCAACTCGCCCGCGACGGGCGCCTGCAACGCGAGCAGTCGGTAGCAGCGATCCTCCAACTCGAGAGACTTCGCATCGATCTCGTCGTCGGTGAGAATGAGGTATTCGGCACCTTCGAGATCGCCGGCCAAGAGGATGTTCGTTGCGCGAGGGATGGCCTCGATCACCGTCGCGGCCAACGTCGCAAGACTGAGGCGAACCTCGGCGATTTCGTTGTGGAAACCCTTACGCAGTTCTTCCATTGTTTCCGTCCGTCACTCGATTCCTTTGTCCACGCTAGTCCAATGCGTCACTCAAGCACCGTTGCCAGAGCGGCGGACCTGCTGCTCGCGGGCCCAGTGAAACATGCGGGCCTGCGCATCGTCGCCGAAGTCGCGGTCACCCTCGCGAGTCCAACTTCCGTCCTGCCGAAGTCGAAAGTGCGGGGTGCCGTCGTCGGCGAGATAGCCGAGCGCCTGTTCGAGCCACGATCGATGACGTTCGAGGAGGACGGGAGTCAACACTTCGACCCGACGGTCGAGGTTACGAGTCATGAGATCGGCAGAGCCGATGTACCAAGCGGGCCGACCGGGGCCGCCGGCGTTGCCGAAGCAGTAGATCCGCGAGTGTTCGAGGTAGCGACCGAGGATTGATCTGACCTCGATGTTCTCGGAGAGCCCCGGCACGCCCGGCCGAAGCATGCAGATGCCCCGCACGATGATCTCGACTTTCACGCCGGCCTGGGATGCCGCGTACAACTCGGCAACCATGTCGGCATCGGCGATCGAATTCAGTTTGAGCCGGATGAGCCCCGAAGTACCCGCTTCGCGCTCACGTCGGATCAGGTCGACGATCTCCGAGCGCAAGAACGACGGTGCAACCAGCAAATGCCGGTACCAATTCGCCCTGCTGAAGCCGGTGAGATGGTTGAACAGGCGGTTCGTGTCATCGCCGAGCTCCGGATTGCACGTGAAAACGCCGATGTCCTCGTAGATTCCGGCGGTTTTCGCGTTGTAGTTACCCGTTCCGAAGTGAACGTACCGACGCAATCCGTCGGGTTCGTCACGCACCACCATCGCGATTTTCGCGTGCGTCTTCAAGCCGACGATGCCGTACATCACGTGCACCCCTGCCCGCTCGAGTCGCTTGGCCCAGTCGAG
The DNA here is from genome assembly GCA_964344425.1 of uncultured Bifidobacterium sp. GTDB lineage: Bacteria > Actinomycetota > Acidimicrobiia > Acidimicrobiales > Ilumatobacteraceae > F1-20-MAGs119. Next base: position 3,030 of record CAYFNP010000033.1, read on the forward strand.
ATTCAATGCTTCGTCGAAGCGCGCCTTCAGTTCGACGAGCACCGCGACTTGAACGCCACGCTCGGCTGCCGCGATGAGGTCGGACATGATCGCGCTGTCCGGCGACGTGCGGTAGAGCGTCATCTTGATCGACAACACCCTGGGGTCCTTCGAGGCCTCTTCGATGAAGGCCTCGGTCGACGACTGGAACGACTCGTACGGATGGTGGACGAGCAGGTCGCGGCGCCGGATGAGGTTGAATATCGGCTCGTCGTTCGCCCGCGCGGCAAGGATTCGTCCCGCGGTGACCGGCGTCCAGGGCACGTCCCTCAGTTCCGGTCGCGGCAGAGTTGCAATGCGAACGAGCGCCGACGGGTCGAGCAACACGGGGCTCTCGAACCAATCGCGCCGGTCAAGTTCGAGCTCGTCGAGAAGGAGGTCGAGCAGGTCGTCGGTGACTTCTCTCGTCGTCTCGAGCCGAACCGCCCGACCGAATCGCCGACGAAGCAACTCTTCCTCGATGGCTTCGCGCAAATCGTCGGCGTCTTCGTCGTCGACCTCGATGTCCGCATCGCGTGTCACACGGAAGGCGAACGGATTCCTGATCTCCATTCCCTCGTGCAGTTCACCGAGATGGGCGATGATGACATCCTCGATGGGAATGAAAGTGTCTCTGTCTCCGACAGCAATCAACCGCGGCAGCAGCGGAGGAACCTTGACTCGGGTGAATTTCTCTTCTCCGGATTCACGATCCGCGACCACCGCACCGACGCTGAGTGCGAGTCCCGAAATGTAAGGTACCGGGTGAGCGGGATCGACAACCAGGGGCGTGAGGACGGGGAAAATTCGGGCGCGAAACTCCGAAGTCAGTCGGGTCCGATCGTCGTCGTCGAGGGCATCCCAAGTGGTGAGGCGGATGCCGTGCCGGTCGAGCGCCGGAAACAAACTCGATGTCAGCAAGTCGTGTTGTTTCGCAACGAGCCGCTTCACAGCCGAGTTCACCTCGTCCAGCACCTCGCCAGGGCTTCGACCGTCGACGCCAAGCAACAACACTCCGTCGTCGATTTGGTTCTTCAGGCCCGCGACCCGGACCTGAAAGAACTCATCGAGATTCGACGAGAAGATTGCACAAAACTTGACTCTTTCGAGAAGCGGAATACTCGGCTCGTCGACGAGCGTCAGGACCCTCTCGTTGAAAGCGAGCCAGCTGAGGTCGCGATTGATGAACTTCTCGTCGATGTTGCGACCGTACGGGCCTCTTCGGGCGACGCGGGAACCTACAGCCGACGCCGGGGTGAACGAATGGTGACGGGACGGGGAATCAGCCACTCTGCGCCGACTAGGCGGTGGTGACGCCGAGGTCCCACTCGATCGAGATGTTCTCGCGCTCGGCGTCGCGGGCAATGCGCTCGCTGTTGCGGCGGAACTGGGGGTCGTCGCGGGTGAGGAGGACCAGTCGGGCAAGGACCCGCGTGCGGAACTCGTCGACCAGACCCCTGTCGCCGTAGTCCCCGTAGACCTCCCAATGGGGTGCCACCGGGCCCAGATACACGATGCGGGCGTGGGCGCGCGGGGGCTCGTTGGTGGTGATGTCGGACACGGGAAACCTCCTGAAGAGCCCTCAGGCTACCGCTCGGGGCGGATTCCCGAACCCGGGAACTTTTGTACCGCCCCGTACGTCAGACCCTGCATGAGCCGCACAGCAGGACACATGATCAAGAAGCGCACGTCGATCCAGGTGGTCGCCCTCCCCTTCGTCGGGAACTTCCGCACGACCGAGTGGATGGATCTCGGCCTGTGCCGCAACCACGCGCCCGAGACGTTCTTTCCCTCCGACGGCTCGGGCGTCGAGCGCGCGCGCAAGATCTGTGCGAAGTGCGAGGTGAAGGACCTTTGTTTGGAATACGCCCTCGTCGAGGAGATCGAGCACGGCGTGTGGGGTGGGGCGAGTGAACGCGAGCGTCGCAGGATGAAGAAGCGCCGCCGCGACGGCGCCGCCTGACGCGTTTGCCGACTACTTCTTGTCGGAGTCGTCGGCCTGGCCCTCGGCCAGACCCTTCTTGAATTCCTTCTGCGCTTGGCCCAGGTTCTTCGCGAGCTTCGGCAACTGTGCGCCGCCGAACAGCACGAGGACGATCACCGCGACGATGATGAGTTCGGGGCCGTCGAGAAATGCGTTCATGCCGTGAACCTACCACTAGAAATGAACCGTGCTGGAGTGCGTCGTCAACATCAGCGAAGGCAGTGACGCACGCCTCGTCGGGCAACTCGCCGACAGCCTGAGCGGCCTTCTTGACGTCCATTCGGACGCCGACCACAACCGCAGCGTCTTCACGCTGGTTGGCACCGAGGCCCCGCGGGAACTTGCGTCACGTGCGGTCCGACTGCTCGACATCAACCGCCACTCCGGCGTCCACCCGCGACTCGGCGTCGTCGACGTCGTGCCCTTCGTCGCTCTCGAAGGTTCCACCAACGATGCCGCCACCGCGGCGCGCGATGAATTCGCCGAGTGGATCGTCGATACGCACCGTGTTCCGGTGTTCCTCTACGGACCCGAACGCCCGCTTCCCGATGTTCGCCGACATGCCTGGAAGTTGCTTGCCCCGGACCGTGGTCCGAATGCACCGCATCCGACCGCAGGCGCGGTGTGCGTCGGCGTGCGCGAGGTGCTGGTTGCCTACAACGTCGTGCTTGATTCGCATGACCCCGACCTGGGTCGTCGCATCGCAAACGCCGTGCGCATGCCCGGTCTGCGCACCCTCGCCTTCACCGTTTCCGGCACGGTGCAGATCAGCATGAACATCGTCGAGGCCGACCGCATCAGCGTTTCCGACGCGTACGACAGGGTCGCCGGAGTTGCGTCGTCGTTCGGGGCCGCCGCGGTGAGCGCGGAACTCGTGGGGCTGTTACCGCGCAAGATCCTCGACAGGGTCGACGAGACCCGCTGGAGTGCTCTCGACATCGGGGTCGAAAAAACGATCGAGTGGCGCCTGTCGCGGCGCTAGTCCCGGACGGCCGGTCAGATGACTTGGCGGTTGGCCTGGGCGCGTGCACGGCGCAGGCGACGACGCTCGCGCTCGGACAGACCGCCCCAGATGCCGAACTTTTCGCCGTTCACCAGGGCGTATTCCAGACACTCGTTGCGCACGACGCAACCGCGGCAGACCTCTTTGGCCTCGCGCGTCGACGCGCCGCGTTCCGGAAAGAAAAGATCGGGATCGACACCGAGACAGTTGGCTTCGTCCTGCCAACCTCGTTCGGTACTCAGCTCAGAGTTCTCATTCTCTGGGAATTGCATAACTTGCCTCCCGCCCCGCAGATCACCGACATCCACCGTCGCCGTCCGGCGTGTTGACCGGACACTGTCCCCCAACTTGTGGCATGCCTGTGATGGCAGCGCTGTAATTACAACGGTTGTATTCTGCCAAAACCTTGCAAAATAAGCAAGTGCGCATGTACCCCGCTCAAAAAGCCCGAAAAAATCGGGCTGACTGTCCTCGCGCGGTGCCGAAACCCTTTGTTTGCAAGGGTTAGCGGGGGTTAGCGGGCGCGCGAAAGACGGCGCTTGTGCTCGATGAAGTCGACGAGCACGTAATCGCCGAGGGTCTCGGGCGTCGTGAAGAACGCCCGGCCGTGGTTCATTTCCGTGATCCGTTCGATGAACGAACGCAGACCGCTGGTGGCGTCGAGCATGAACGTGTTGATGACGATCTTCTCGCGCGTGCACTTCATCACTTCTGCGAGCGTCGCCTCGATGGTTTCGCGCACGGGCGGATAGTTGAAGTACACGTCGCCGTTGCGCGTGATGTGCGCGGTCGGTTCGCCGTCGGTGATCATGATGATCTGCTTGGTGCCGTGCTGTTTGGCGAGCAGTTGCCGGGCGAGCATGAACCCGTGCTGCATGTTGGTGCCGTAGACGAAATCCCACGACACCGCGGGAATCTGGGCCGCGGTCAGGATTCGCGCAGATTCGCTGAAGCCGACGAGGCCGATGTAGTCGCGCGGATACTGCGATGTGATGAGCGAGTGCAGCGCCATCGCCACTTTCTTCGCGGGAAGGAAGTTGTCACGCATCGGCATCGACATCGACAGGTCGATCATCAACACCGTCGATGAAGTGGTCACGTGCTCGGTGCGCTCGATTTCGAAGTCCTCGGCTGACAGTCGTACGGGGGTGCCTCCCCCCTGCCGACGCAGCGCGTTGCGGAGGGTCTGCTGCAGGTCGAGGCGGAACGGATCGCCGTATTCGTAGGGCTTGGTTTCGTACATCCGCTCGTGGCCGCCGCCCGATTCGCGCATTTGGTGTTGGCCGATCTTGTCCTTGGCCAACTTGCCGAAGAGGTCGCGCAACGCGTTCTGGCCGATGCGCCGCAGGCCCTTCGGGGTGAGCTCTATCCGGCCTTCGGTTTGGTTGATGAGACCCGCGTCCTCGAGCAATTTCGACAGTTCCGCGAGGCGCTCGAGCGACGCGGCGGCATCCTCGCCGAGCAGTTCGCGGACCCTGTCCATGTCGGCCTCGGCAAGGGCCCCGGGGTTCGTGGCGTTGCGCATGAAGTTCTCGAGTTGGTCGAGTTCGGACAGCTCTTGCATGGCTTGCATCGCCTCGCCCATGCCCATCGGTTGGTCGCCGGAGAACTGGTAGCGGCGGTCCCAGCCGGCCTGCGGGTACATGTTCTGCAGGTGCTCACCCAGACGGTTGGCCTGCCACTGCAGGTCCATGTCCTCGAGCAACTGCTCGGACAGCTGCTGCAACTGCGCCCGCTGTTCGGGCGTCATGGAATTCATCATCGCCTGCATCTGCGCCATGCGCTCGGCCATGATCTCCATCAGTTCTTCGAGCGACTGCGGATTCTCGGGAAAGAAGTCGCCGAACTGTTCCATGAATTCTTCGAATCGCGGATCCTCGCCGTTCGCGTGACGATCGAGCATGTCGTTCAGCGCCGACATCATGTCCTTCATGCGCTGCATGTCGGCCGGGGACATGTTCTGCATCGCGCCCGACATCTGGTCGACGAACTGTTGCATCAGTTGCTCGCGCAGCTTGTCCATGAGTTCGTCGAACCGCTGCTGGGCCTCGGCGGATTCGAAGTTGTAGTTCTGCAGACCGCGCACCTTGCCGGCCAGATCGGGCGGCAGCATCTCGAGTTCCATGTGTTTCTCGGCGGCGGAGTTTCGTGCGGTTTCGGCACGGCGTTCGTCACCACTGGCCGCGGCCTCGGACACGTTGCGGTCGAGATGGTGACGCTCTTCGTCGACGATGTCGTCGAGTGCCTCGGCGATCTCGCTGTAGACACCACCCAGGTCGGAGCGCTCGAGCAGTTCTTCGCGGCGCTTGCGCACCTTGTCGAGCATTTCGCGCATGCCGGCGATGCGTTCACCGTTGCGGTCGGTCATGCCCTGTTGCATGATCCGACGCAGGGCGCTGTTCACGTCGCCGTGGTACAGCAGGTCGTCGGTGACTGCCTCGAGAAGCGAATCCGCGTCGACCTCGAAGCCCTTTTGGGTCCCGTCCCAGCGTGAATATGTGAAACGGGTCGACATGGAACAGAACCTACTTGGCGTAACCTGAGGGTGCATGCGCGTCCCCCGAACCTTCGCCTTCGTCGACCTCTCGGGCTTCACGCACTTCACCGAGACCCACGGCGACGACGCCGCCGGCCGGCTCCTTGCGTCGTTTCGCGCGGTCGCCCGTGACGTCGCCTCCGAACGGGGTGTCCGCATCGCCAAGTGGCTGGGCGACGGTCTCATGATCGTGTCGGTCGACCAGGCCGATGCCGTGGTCTTCGCAATGGAGCTGCAGCACCGTGCCGCCACGGCCTGTGCACCCCTCACGCTGCGCATCGGGCTGTCCACCGGCTACGCACTGCTCTTCGAGGGCGACGACTACATCGGCTCGGCCGTCAACACCGCCGCACGCCTGTGCGATTCGGCAGGAGCGTTCGAAGTTCTCATTCCCGTCGACCAGGTCGAGGAATTGCCCGAGGGCGTGCACATGGTGACCCATGCGCCACTCGACCTGCGTGGCTTCACCGAGCCGGTCGATGTTTGCGCACTCGCCGGCGACCCGGTCATCACCGATCGCAACGACACCGGTGAACTGTGGACCCGCTCACCATTCGTGATGTAGTCCGGCGTTCGGTCAGTCACCCATGACCGCGGTCGGCATTCGTATCTCGTTCAGCCCCGACCCCGCACGACGCGAATTGAATCTCGCAAACGCCGCGGCGCTGGTGGGTCGCGGGGCATCATCGGTGCGCCTGCGCATCAACTGGGCCGACATCGTGCCGGCCGAAGGCCGCGCAAATGCGCGGCTCGTCGAGGAACTGGCCGAGCACGCCGCGCGACTGCGCACCGCGGGACTTTCCGTGTGGCCAACACTGTGCGGAAACAACCTTCCCGGTTGGTTCCTGAACGAGGGAGCCTTCGCCGACACAAAGGCAACCGACAAGCACTGGTCGCACTTCGTCGACACCGTTGCGGCTGCAATCGCCGACACAGCGGCAGGCTGGATCCCCTTCGAAACGCCCATCGCGCTTGCCACCGATGGTTGGCTGCACGGCACGCGCGACCCGGGAATTGCCGACATCGCAAAGTACGCCGACGCAGTGGGCGGCATCGTTCATTCCATTGCCGCGGTCACCCGGATGCTGGGTGAGTCATCGACAGTCGTTGCACTGGACGTCGCCCACGCCGGCGCGAACGGCGAACTGATCGGCGTGTTCCACGAGGCGTGCGTGCGCGGCAGGCTGGCGATTCCCGGCCGTGTCGAACGCGAAGTCGCCGGCCTCGCCGGCGGAGTGCGTGGCATCGGCTTGTCCTTCCCCGACCGTGCGGCACTGGCATCGTCCGATGCGTTGCGGCGCTGGCGCGACGACACCGTGCGCGCGACCTACACGATCGCCGAACGCTTCTCGCCGCTGCCCCCGTCGATCGTTGCGGTTCCCGACACGGCCAGCGACGACGAAACAAGCGACCTCGTCGCCACGATTTCCGACCTCTGCAACGAGGCCAGCGATGGCGGTGCCGCCTACGACAACGTCTGGCTGGGCGACGTCGGCCGCCTCATCGGCCTGCCCACCGATCAGGCTTTGTTCACTGGCGCCTGATCAGAGATCAGGCTTTACTGCGATAGGTGGCGCGGGGGCCGGCGGAGTCCTTGTTCAGGCGCTTCGACAGGTGCAGACCTTCGAGCACGAACTCGACGGCGCTGGCGAGGACCGCGGGCGACTCGTCACCGGCCGCGAACACGTTGACGATCGGGCGCAACGACGGCACCTGTTCGAGCAGCGACACCAACTGTGCCGACGTGACGTCGTCACCCGTGTGCACCGTGACACCCGTTTCGAACGCGGCGAGCACGTCGTTCACGTTCTCGATGTTCACCACAGCGGGCGTCGCGATGCGCTTGTACACCTGCAGCACCGCGCTCTTCACGAGATGGTCGAGGATCGCGCCTTCGCGGCCATCCTCGAGAGATTCGACCTCGACCTTGCCCGACGTCGATGCTGCCAGTGCCTCGAGGTCGCTGACGCGCGGTGACACGACGTTGTCACCGGCACGAAGCGCGCGACGCACGGCATTGGCGGTCATGATTTCGTGGTTGCTGACCGAAAGGCGCACCGACACGCCGCTGCGTTGGCTGATGTTGTTGCTGGCGCGCGCCAGATGACTGAACGTGGCGATGACCTCGTCCATGAACGCCGGAACGTGCACCTGCACGCCGCCGATACCGGCGGGACGGGCCTCTTGGCGGATGATCTCGATTTCGGTGTCGACCTCGAGCGGGTAGTGCGTGCGGATCTGGCTGCCGAAGCGGTCCTTCAGCGGGGTGATGATGCGGCCGCGGTTCGTGTAGTCCTCGGGGTTGGCCGACGCGACCAGGA
>CAYFNP010000034.1:0-10788 GCA_964344425.1 uncultured Bifidobacterium sp.
CCATCGTTCCGATGTTCACGTGCGGTTTCGTACGCTCAAACTTTGCCTTCGACATTTCTGATTACTCCGTTGTTGTGGTGGTTGATGATTCGTTGCTGGTGAACTGGTAGCGGCGATCGGGATCGAACCGATGACCTTCCGATTATGAGCCGGATGCTCTGACCAACTGAGCTACGCCGCCTTGGCGTAACGGTCCTTCACCATCCGACGCGACGACCGGGGCCGTCAGCCGAGTGGCTGAGCCCTCTGTGGGAATCGAACCCACGACCTTTTCCTTACCATGGAAACGCTCTGCCGACTGAGCTAAGAGGGCGTGACCCGAGAGAACCCGAGCCGGGGAGTGATGCTATCGGCGGATTTTTCGGGTTCTCCGCCCGCTCGGAGGGCTAGTTTCGGGGCGATGGCCGCCTCGACCGACTCCCGCGGTGCCGACCACCTGAGCGAGGTGGCGCTGCGCCCCGCAACCGTCGCCGATGCGGCCGCAATCGCCGCGATCTACAACCACGAGGTCGAACACACGACCGCCACCTTCGACCTGGTCCCCCGCACCCTTGCCGAACAAGAGACGTGGATCGCCGCCCGTAGCGGTGCCTTCAGTGCGATCGTCGCGGTGAACGGCGAGGGCGAGGTGCTTGGTTTCGGCGCGCTCTCGCCGTACAAGGAACGTGCCGCCTACCGCACCTCGGTCGAGGATTCGGTCTACGTCGACCGCTCACTCGCCCGCCGCGGCATCGGTCGGTTCATCCTGACGGGGCTCCTCGAGGTTGCCCGCGAGTCGGGGTTCCACGCGGTGTTCGCGCGTATCGAGGCGAGCGGTGCCGCGTCGCGGGCACTGCACGAGGCCTGCGGATTCCGTTTGGTCGGTGTCGAGGTCGAGGTCGGTCGCAAGTTCAACCGTTGGCTCGACGTCGCCTTGATGCAGTGCCTTCTTCACGAAACGAAAAACGACTCCGCCCGTTGACCGGACGGAGTCGTTTTCGGGTTGGGCTGTTTTTAGTGCGGAGCCACCCGCAGTGGGCCGAGAAGGATTTGAACCTCCGTAGGCAATGCCGGCAGATTTACAGTCTGCTCCCTTTGGCCGCTCGGGCATCGACCCTTTCGTCGGCCAAGGCTACAGGCTGGCTAGCGTTTCGCACATGCCCTCATTCGACGTCGTCTCCGAAGTCGACCGCCAGGAATTGCGCAACGCGGTCGACCAGGCCCAGCGGGAAATGGCCAACCGCTTCGACTTCAAGAACACCGACTCCTCGATCGAACAGAACGAGCTCGTCATCACCATCCGCACGATCAGCGAAGAAAAGGCCCGCGCCGTGCGCACCTTGCTCGAGGAAAAATTCGTGAAGCGCGGCATGTCGCTGAAGGGCATCGACTGGGGAAAGTTCGAACAGGCATCGGGCGACACCGTGCGTCAGGTCGTCACGATCAAGGTGGGCATCGGTTCCGACAAGGCCCGCGAGATCAACAAACTGATCAAGGAAAAGGGCCCGAAGGGCGTTTCCAGCCAAACGCAGGGCGAACAGATTCGCGTGACGGGAAAGAAGCGCGACGACCTACAGGCCGTCATCGCACTGCTGAAGGGATCCGACCTCGGCGTTCCACTGCAGTTCGAGAACTTCCGCGACTGACCCCGCGCGCCGGAGTCAGTCTTCCGACGACTGCGCCGCGCGCTGCTGCAACTCGGTGACGACACTTGCGTCGGCAAGTGTCGTGGTATCGCCGAGATTGCGTCCTTCGGCGACGTCACGCAAAAGTCGTCGCATGATCTTTCCGCTGCGTGTCTTTGGCAAGTCGGGCGTGAAGTAGATGGTCTTCGGCTTGGCGATTGCGCCGATCTCCTTGGCGACGTGGTTGCGAAGATCGCTTTCGTTGACCTGTGCCCCACCGCGCAGGGTCACGTAGGCGATGATCGCCTGACCTGTCGTCGCGTCGTTGGCGCCGACAACTGCGGCCTCGGCAACGCTGGGGTGCGAGACGAGTGCCGACTCGACTTCGGTCGTCGAGATGCGGTGACCCGACACGTTCATGACGTCGTCGACGCGACCGAGCAGCCACAAATAGCCGTCGTCGTCGAGCTTGGCTCCGTCCCCAGCGAAGTAGCGCCCCGGGAAGCGACTCCAGTACGTCTCTTTGTAGCGCTCGGGGTCGCCCCAGATACCGCGCAACATGCCCGGCCACGGATGCGTGAGCGTCAGGTAACCACCGCCCTTGGTGACGACCTTGCCGTTCTCGTCGACGACTTCTGCACCGACACCCGGCAGCGGAAACGTTGCGGAGCCAGGCTTGGTGGTGGTGGCGCCGGGCAACGGACTGATCATGATGCCGCCGGTTTCGGTTTGCCACCACGTGTCGACGATCGGACAGTTACCCCGGCCGATGTGCTCGTGGTACCACATCCACGCCTCGGGGTTGATGGGCTCACCGACGCTTCCGATGACGCGCAGCGACGAAAGATCGTGTTTCGCGGGTTCCTGTGTTCCCCACTTCATGAACGTTCGGATCGCGGTTGGCGCCGTGTAGAAGATCGTCACCTTGTACTTCTCGACGATGCTCCACAGGCGGTCGTTGCCGGGGTGATTGGGAACACCTTCGTAAATGACCTGTGTTGCGCCGTTCGACAGCGGCCCGTAGACGATGTACGAGTGGCCCGTCACCCAACCGACGTCGGCGGTGCACCAGTACACGTCGGTGTCGGCGTGCAGGTCGAAGACGTACTTGTGGGTGTAGGTGACGTGCGTGAGGTATCCGCCCGTCGTGTGCATGATGCCCTTTGGCTTGCCGGTGGTGCCGCTCGTATAGAGAAGGAACAGCAGTTGCTCGGAGTCCATCGGTTCGGCCGGACACTTCGCAGAGGCATTCGCCATGAGGTCGTGGTACCAGTGGTCGCGGCCGGACTTCATGTCGACGGTGTTTCCTCCGCGCTTCACCACGACGACGTGTTCGATCGACGGTGTCGAAGCGAGCGCCTCGTCGGCCTGTGGTTTGAGCGGGAACACCTCGCCACGTCGCCAACCACCATCGGCAGTGATGAGAACCTTTGCACTTGCGTCGTTGATGCGGTCGGCGAGGGCCTGCGAACTGAAGCCGCCGAAGACGACCGAGTGCGCCGCACCGATGCGCGCGCACGACAACATGGCCACGACCGCCTCGGGGATCATGGGCAGGTAGATGTTCACGCGATCCCCGCGGCCGACGCCGAGATCCTTCAGTGCGTTGGAGAACCGCTCGACCTCGGCGAGCAACTCGGCATACGTGATGGTGCGCGTGTCACCGGGTTCGCCCTCCCAGTGAATGGCGACCTTGCCGCCGCGTCCGGCTTCGACGTGACGGTCGAGGCAGTTGTACGCGACGTTCAGTTGACCGCCGACGAACCACTTGCTGAACGGCAGATTCCACTCGCAGACGGTGCCCCACGGACGCGACCACGACACCAACTCGTCGGCCTGCCTCGCCCAGAACGCCTCGTAATCCTGCGCAGCCTCGTCGTAGAGGTGCGTCCCGACAACGTGTGCGCGTGACTTGAAAGCCTCGCTCGGCGGGAACTTGCGCTGTTCGAGGAGAAGGGCTTCGATCGTTTCGTCGGCCATGGCGTCACCTTAGTGGCGCAGCGAAATAACGAAGCCGGGCGGAACGGGTAGTTTTCTCCGCATGACGAAGCCCGCGAAGAAGACCACGGCACGGTCGGGTGCAAAGAAGACCCAGACCCGCAGGACCGGTGTCCCCAGCAAGACGGCAAAGAACGTCATCCACATCGATGGCCGCGACCGACGGCCGTGGGCACTTGCGAGTCGCGACCGCCTTCTCGAGGCCGCAACCGAGGAAATTGCAGCGGTCGGATTCGAGCGCGCACGACTTGCCGAGATCGCCGAGCGGGCCGAGATGACACCCGGTTCGGTGTACACGTGGTTCGCCAACAAAGAAGAACTCTTCCGCGCCGCGCTCGAGGCCGCATTGTCGGCTCAGGTGCGCAGCAACGCCGACTATCTCGGCACCATGAATCTCAGCGGCGCCGACTGGATGTTGAAAGTTGCCGCAACCGTGCCGCGCAACGCCGGCGATGCCGGGCCGACCGCGGCGCAGAAGCTTCTCGTCGAGGCGTATTACGCATCGTGGCGGGACCCCGCCGCGCGTGAGATCTTGAAGGCACGCATCCGCGAGCACTACGCGATGTACAAGAAAATCGTCGATGACGCACAAGCCGATGGAGCAATTGCGAATTCGATCCAGGCGCACACGCTCGCCACGCTGTTGCTCGCGATTCCCGTCGGCCTTTCGCTCATTTCGATGGCGGGCGTCGAACGACCCGAGGATCTCAGCTGGATCGAAGTCTTCGGTCGATTCGAAAAGTCAGTGCGCTGAACGCACCGAGACCCGACGGGTCCAGCAATGCATCGGCCTCGCTGATGCGCGAACGCATCTTCATGGCGGCAAGGTCGGGGCGAGCGGCATTCGCCTCCCAGACCCTGCGCCCCTCGTCGACGAGTTCGTCGATGCCCCACAGTTGGAGGAACTGTGCCTGCGTACGGACCGCTTCGGGTTCGACGACACGTGATAATTGGTCGATCATCACCTGATTGGTGATGTCCTGTTCGCCCGGTCGCAACAGGTAGTGGCCTCCCCGTTCGTGGCCAACGTAGGTGCGCAACCACTCGCGCCACGGCGACAGCGCGGCCTGCGCCGTCACTGGTGTGCAGTAGTCGAAGAGGAGAATGCGTCCGTCTTCGAGAATTTCCGCCGCTTGCCTCAACCAATTCCGCACACCGGTCTGGATCGGAGCACGCGCGCCGTGCGGTGGATTCGCGGGAAGGAAGTCCCGTACTTCGTCCATCGGAACGAGCACCTCGACGAATCGATCGCGGTCGGCGGCGACGTGCGCCTCGCGCCATGCACCGTCGAACACGGCAAGGTCGAAGGGCAGATTGTCGAGCAGTTCGTTCGCCAACACGACCCCGGTGATCGGCCGGTCGGGTAGGTCCGGTCGCGACTCGATTCCACTCGGGTGCAATTGACGCTGGGCATCGGACACTTCGACCGCGATATAACTACCTGATTCAAGACACCGCGGCGCCGCTGCAAGGATCGCCCGAGCGAGTGTTCCCGGTCCGGCCCCCGCCTCGACGACCGTGAAGCCATTGGGCTGTCCCATCTCGTGCCACCACGCGTCGAGGGCGCGGGCGATGACCGCACCAAACAGCGGGCCGACTTCGGACGAGGTGATGAAGTCGCCGCGCCGACCGGCGGACCCACTCGTCGCGTAGAAGCCGTGCTCGCCGTAGAGCGCGATCTCCATGAAACGGTGGAACGGAATCGACCCACCGTGCGCGGCGATCGCCGCGCGGATGTCGTCAGCCGCCGAGGGCACCGGCGAAGGTGGCGAGGTCGCCGAAGTGGAGCGCCACTCCCGGCAACACACCGAGAGCGAGCGTCGAAAGCCCGGTGATGGCGAGCGCCAGAACGAGCGGCGCCGGCGTGCGGATCGGCGTGGTGTCACCGTCTGGTGCGGGTCGCATCCAGATCTCGCGCAGCACGTTGCCGTAGTAACCGAATGCGACGACCGAGTTGACCGCACCGATGACCGCGATCGCATAGGCCCAACCCGTTCCCGCCTCGAGAACGGCCTGGAATGCCGAGAACTTGCCGATCCAACCACCGAGCGGAGGAATGCCGGCAAGCGAGCCGACGAAGATCGTCATCAGCACGCCGAGACCGGGCGCGTATCCGAACAATCCGCCGAAGGACGAAATCTCGCCGCTGCGTGTCTTGCGACTGACCGCAAGGATGATGGCGAAGGTTCCGAGGTTGGTTGCGGCATAGACGATGAGGTACGTGACGACCGACCGCAGAACCGCGGCACCAGCGGACCCCTCGGCAGCGACCGCGAGCGGCATCAGGATGAAGCCACCCTGGCTGATCGACGAGTAGGCCAGCATGCGGACGATGTTCGTCTGACGCAGTGCGAGCACGTTGCCGACCGTCATCGTGAGAACTGCGAGCACCCAGATGAGTGGTTGCCACACGTCGGACCCTCCGGGTACCGCGACGTAGAGAACGGTGACAAGGGCGACGAAGCCGGCAGCCTTGGACGCGACAGAGAGGAACGCGGTGACCGGCGTGGGTGCACCTTCGTAGGTGTCGGGAGCCCACGTATGGAACGGAACGGCGGACACCTTGAAGGCGAAACCGACGACGATGAAGACGATCGCGAGGATGCGCACGGCGGTGAGGTCGCCCGACACCTGCGCTGCGATGTCGCTGAGCAACGTCGAATTGGTGACGCCGTACAGCAACGACATTCCGTACAGCATGACGGCCGACGCGAAGACTCCGAGCAGGAAGTACTTGACGCCCGCTTCGTTGCTCTTTGCGTCGCGCTTGCGCCAAGCGGCGAGCATGTAGGCAGGGATCGACAGGAATTCGAGCGCGACGAAGATCGACACGAGGTCTCGGCTGGACGACATCATCATCATGCCGAGGATGCTCGAGAGCATGAGCACCCAGTATTCGCCCTGGTAGTACTCACCCTCTTCGATGTACGTGGTCGACAGGAGGACGATCACGTAGCCGGCGAGAAGGAAGAGGCCCTTCAGAATGAGACTGAAATCGTCGATGACGTAGCGACCGTCGAACATCGCACGCACACCCGCGTCGTCGAGTGCGAGGGTGAGAACCGGGATGAACGCACCGAGCAGCGTGAAACCTGTGAGGCTTGCGAGCAGCCACTTGCTGCGCTCGGCCAGAAACAAGTCGACGAGCAGCACGAGGCAGATGCCGCCGGCAACCACGATCTCGGGCGCGAGACCGTGGTAGTCGACCGACGGAGACACCCAGTCGGCAGCCGCAACGAGGAACGAAATCACGGGTTCAGCCTCCGAACCCGCTCACGAGGCCGGCAACGGCAGGGTCGATGATCTTGAACATCAGGTTCGGTGCGACACCGAAGACCACGATGGCGATGAGCAACGGCGTCCAGGCCATCCATTCGAAGGAGTTCACGTCGTGGATGTCGCTGTGCTCGTCATGGCCGTGACCATGTTCATGACCGTGGCCATGGCCGTGTGAATCGAACTCGGGGTTCGGCTCGCCAAAGGCCGTGCGCTGGTACAGCCACAGCAAGTACGCGGCCGCGAACACGGTGCCGAGCGCAGCGATGACCATGTACACGCGGAAGAGTTCCTCGGACAGTCCATCGGCGGGGTTGTACGCCGAGAGGATCGCGGGGAACTCGCCCCAGAAACCGGCCAGGCCGGGCAGACCAAGTGACGCCATCGCACAGAAACCGAGGATCCACCCGAGACGGGGCATCTGCTTCAGCATGCCGCTGAGACGCGCGATCTCGAGCGTGTGGTAGCGCTCCTTCACGCTGCCGGCGATGAAGAACAACATGCCGGTGATCAGTCCGTGGGCAACCATGCCGAACACCGCCGCGTTCATGCCGAACGAGGTGAGTGTCGAGATGCCCAACATCACGAAGCCCATGTGCGCCACCGACGAAAATGCGATCAATCGCTTCATGTCGGTCTGCGCCAGACAACCGAGCGCACCGTAGATGATGCCGATCACCGCGAGGAGACCGATCCACGGCGCCCACTCGACCGCTGCGCCGGGAAGGATCGGGATCGCGATGCGCATGAAACCATAGGTTCCGAGCTTCAGCAAGATCGCAGCAAGAATGACCGAACCCTGCGTCGGTGCCTGCGTGTGTGCGTCGGGCAACCATGTGTGGAACGGGAACATCGGCACCTTCACCGCGAAGCCGACGAACATGCCCGCGAAGATCCAGACCTGCGTGTTCTTCGCGATGGCGCCACCGTGTTCGACGAGGTACGGGATCGAGAAGCTCTCTGCGCCGGTCTTGAAGAACAGTGCGAGGAACGCGACCAGCATCAGCGCCGATCCGAACATCGTGTAGAGGAAGAACTTGAGCGATGCGTACTGACGGTTCTCGCCGCCCCAGACACCGATCATGAAGTACATCGGCAACAGGACGATTTCGAAGAAGACGAAGAAGAGAATGAGATCCTGAGCGATGAAGGTTCCGGCCATACCGGTCTGCAGGACCAGCATCAGCATGAGGAACGCCTTCGGATTGCCCGGCGACGGGATGTGATTCCAGCTGTAGATCATCACAAGCACGGTGATGACCATCGACAGGAAGTACAGCGGCAGGCTGATGCCGTCGAGCCCCACGAAGTACGTGCTCTTGATGACGGAGATCCAGTTCGTCTGCGCGACGAACTGCATCTTGCCCGCCTGGTCGTAGTCGAACTGCGTCAGCGTGTACACGCCGACGCCGAGCGTCGCAAGCGCGGTGATCAACGCCACCGCCTTGTTCAACTGTTCCTCGGCCTTCGGGATGAACAGCATCACCAGCACACCGGCTAGCGGTAGGAAGGTGCCGACGCTGAGCACCCAGTTGGCGTCACGGAGTTGGTCCATGCCGAATTGCTCCTCAGGTGTTGATGATGATTAGGACGAGACCCGCAACCGCAGCAGCGGCAAAGAGCAGAGCCCCGTATTGGTTGACTTTTCCTGACTGAACGGGACGCAGCGCCCCGCCCGCACCGCGGGCGATGGCACCGGAACCGTTCACCGCGCCGTCGACCACTCGCTGGTCGACGTTGCGGTAGACCCAACGCGCAACGCCCTTGGCGCCGATACCCGCGCCGTTGACGATGCCGTCGAGGATGTTCTGGTTGATCCAGTAGGCACCCTTTGCAATCGGGTGCGCGATTCCCCTGACGATGACCTTCTCGTAGAGATGGTCGAGGTAGTACTTGTTGACGAGGAAGGCGTGTCCTGCCGCAAGCAGCTTGTTCTTCTTCGTCAAACCAACGAAGAACCCCGACTTGCGCGTGTACAACTGCACGCTGACGAGCCAGCTGAGGAGGATCCCCGCGAACACGATGAGCATCGACAGCGCGGCCTTCGACCACTTGAACGGCGCGTGATGGATGACGGGTGCGTAGCAGACGCCGACTTCGGGCGTCGAGGAACCGCAGACCGAATCATGTCCGTGCTCGCCTGCCGCCTTCGCCTCGCCGCCATGGGAGTCGCTCTCGCTTGCCGCGGGAGCCGCGGTTGCCATCAACGGTGCGGGCGCCATCTTCGGTTCGGGTGACCCACCCTCGGTGACCACTGAATCTTCGGTCGCAACGACGGTGTCGCCGGTTGTCTCGGGCGTGGCCGACATCAGGGTCGGCGCTTCGCTCGCAACGACGGTATCCCCGGTCGCAACGACGGTGTCCCCGGTGGCGGGAAGCGTGTCGGCCGTGCGCAAGCCACGAATCTCACCGACCGCTGCGTGATCGACGTCGCCAACCACGAGCGGTCGCGGCTCGATCCACTTCTTCATGTTTTCCCACTTCTCACCGAACGGCGTCGCGTTCAGGAAGCCCGCACCGATGGCGAGCGTGGCAAGGATGATCAGTGGAACGGTGATCAGCGCATTCGACTCGTGCGGACCGTGCGACGCATGTGAGTCGTGGTCGTCATGACCGTGAGTGTCGTGAGCATCGTGTGCGTCATGGCCATGAGCATCGTGGGAGTCGTGCGCTTCCTCGTGGTGTTCGCCGGCGGCTGCGCCACGCGGATCGCCGAAGAACGTGAGGTACGTCGCGCGCGTCATGTACGCCGCCGTCATGAAAGCGCCGACCAAGCCGACGATCATGAACGCGTTGTAACCGTTGTGGCCGACATTGTCGATGATCTCGTCCTTCGAGAAGAAGCCCGACAGCGGGAACACACCGCACAACGCGAGCGTCGAGATGACCCAGGTGACGAAGGTGATGGGCATGTACTTGCGCAGACCACCCATGTCCTTCTTCATGTCGAACGAGTGGTGCGACCCGCTGTGGCTGACCGATCCGGCCGCGAGGAACAGACAGGCCTTGAAGAACGCGTGCGTGAAAATGTGGAACACCGCGGGCAACCAAGCGCCGGCACCGAGGCCCATCATCATGTAGCCGAGCTGCGAAACGGTCGAGTAAGCGAGCACCTTCTTGATGTCGTTCTGCACGAAGGCGAGCAGCGCGGCGATCACGATGGTGATGCCACCGATCAGGGTGATGAAGTTCATGCCCGACCCGAAGACGTTCATCCCTTCGAAGAACACCGGGTAGACACGCGCGACCAAGAAGACGCCGGCAACGACCATGGTCGACGAGTGCAACAGCGAACTGACGGGCGTCGGACCGGCCATGGCGTCGGGCAACCATGTGTGCAACGGGAACTGGCCCGACTTGCCGATGCAGGCAACGAACAGGGCGAACGCTCCCGCTGTGATGGCGACGCTGCTGGGGTTACCGCTGAGCGCCCACGCCGACAGTCCGCGGATGCTGAAGCCCGAGACCCCGAGGTGTTCCTGGGTCCAGGAGTTCGCGCTGAAAAAGAGGATGCTCGTGCCGACCAGCAATCCGATGTCACCGGTGCGCGTGGTGAAGAACGCCTTCAGGGCCGCGCGACTGTTGGCGCCGTCTTCCCACCAGTGTCCGATCAGCATGAACGAGCAGAGGCCCATGATTTCCCAGCCGAGAATCAACTGGATCATGTTTTCTGCAACGACCATGTTCATCATGCCCGCCGAGAAAAGGGTGAGCGACGCGAAGAAGTGCGTGTAGCGACGGTCACCGCGCAGATACTCGAGCGAGTAGATCTGCACCAGCGACGAAATGAACGCAACAACCACGAGCACGGTCAACGACAGGCCGTCGATGTGCTGGCCGATGGTCAGTTTGAAACCACCGCTCTGCCACCAGGTCCAGGTCTTCACGACCGGGTCGATGAACTGCTCTT
>CAYFNP010000035.1:0-2650 GCA_964344425.1 uncultured Bifidobacterium sp.
CTTGCCGCCCTGGCGGTCGCGGACGGCCTCTTCCACCGCGCGCACCGACCATCCCTCGTCAACGGCGCGCCGGGCCAGCTGTTCCTGGAAAGCCCGGTCGGGCGTACCGAGAATCGCCTTGGCATGACCGGCCGAGAGACGACCGTCGGCCAACAGGTGCTGGATTGCCGGTGGCAGGGAAAGGAGACGGAGGGCGTTGGTGACCGCAGAGCGGCTCTTGCCGACTCGGGTGGCCACCTGCTCGTGGGTCATCGAGAAATCCTCGAGCAGTTGCTGGTAGGCGGCGGCCTCCTCGAGCGGGGTCAGGTCCTGGCGGTGGAGGTTCTCGACGAGGGCCTGTTCCACCGAACCGATGTCCTCGGTCGGTCGTACCACCGCCGGGATGGTGGGCAACCCCGCGCGCGTAGCGGCGCGCCAACGCCGCTCGCCTGCGATCAGTTGGTACTTACCGTCGGCCAGGGGGCGCACGAGAACCGGCTGCAGCACGCCAATTGCCCGCACCGAGTCGGTGAGTTCGGACAGTGCGGCCTCGTCGAAGTGCACACGCGGCTGGTTGGGGTTCGGTTCGATCGAGCCGACCGGGACGTCGCGCAGGATCGGCCCGTCGATGGGCGTTGAGGTCACCTCGTTGCGTTCGACCAAATCGGCCGTGATGAGGGCACCGAGGCCCTTGCCCAGCCCGCTCTTCCTAGCCATTGATGATCTCCTTTGCTGCTGCGCGGTAGGCCTGTGCCCCGGTCGATCCCGAATCGAATGTGGTGATCGGCTGGCCGAAGGACGGCGCCTCGCTGAGGCGCACGTTGCGCGGGATGACGGTCTTGAGAACGCGCTTGCCGAACTTCGCCCGCAGCTCCTCGACGACCTGGTCGGCGAGTTTGGTGCGCTGGTACATGACGCAGATGAACGTGGGGTCGGGCAGCGACGGGTTGAGGTTCTTGCGGATGAGGTGCAGGTTCTTCAACAGGATGTCGATGCCCTCGAGGGGGATGTACTCGGTCTGCACAGGGGTCAGGATCTCGGTCGCCGCCGTCAGTGCATTGACCGTCAGCAGGCCGACCGACGGGGGACAGTCGATGAGCACGAAGTCCCACTGGTCGGCAATCGGCTCGATGGCGAGCTTGAGCCGGCTCTCGCGACCGAACGCCGCGACCAGCTCGATCTCGGCTCCGGCAAGGTTGATGTTCGACGGGGCGAGGAAGAGGTTCTTGACCGCCGTCGGCTCGATCGCGTCCTCCATCGGCGTCTCCTGAATGAGGACGTCGTAGACCGTGTGCTCGAGGTCGCGGGTGTCGATGCCCAGCGAACTAGAGGCGTTGCCCTGGGGGTCGAGGTCGATGATGAGGGTGCGATACCCCATCTCGGCGAAACAGGCCCCGAGGTTGACCGTGCTGGTGGTCTTCGCGACGCCTCCCTTGTTGTTGGAGACGGCGATAATCCGTGGGCGGCGAGCAGCGTCCATACGCCCACACTACTTGGTGGGTGTGAAAAGACGGAGGATCCTGATCGGGCGGCCGGGGCCATTTTGTTCCACGTGGAACATCAAAAGTCGGGGGTTTTTGCTCATTTTTGAGTGAAAACCTCGCAAAACAGGTCAAAAACCATGTTCCACGTGGAACAACCGAGGTCCTCGAAAGGCCCTCCGTTTTTTGGAGTGGGGCTAGGCCGACCGGGTGAATCGAGCGACCGGGCCCAGCCGCTCGGGACCATCGAGGTGGAGTTCAGCGACGAGCTCGGGGCGCCAGCGGTTGGGCTCGCCGTCGGGTGGCTCGCTGATGACGACCGCGCCGCCGGGGGCAGCGAGTTGCGCCGACACGCGGAGGGTGGTCTCGTGCGGGCCGAAACCGCGGGAGACGACGGCGTCATAGCCGGCGGTATGGGCGGGGTCGCGGGCGAGCGCATCGGCGTCGGCGCACAGCACCTCGACGCGCCCTCGCCACCCGAGGCCGGCGACGGCGACTGCGAGAGCATCGGTCCGCTTGGCCCGTCGGTCGACCAAGACGACCTGGACGTCGGGGCGGGCATCGGCGATGACGAGACCCGGGATGCCCGCGCCCGTGCCGAGGTCGACGACGCGTCGGGTCGACGACGGGAGCGCGTCGACAAATGCCCGAGCGTGGGCGATCACATCATCGATGGGTCGGGGCCCGAGGGCTCCGATGCGCTGGGCCTCGAGGAGAACCTCCCGGACCGAGCGCGCCATGGCTCAGGCCGGCTCGACCACGATCTGGCGGTAGGGGTCTTCGCCGCGCGAGCGGGTGGTGACACCGTCGACCTCGGCCAACGTGTCGTGGACAACCTTGCGGTCGGCCGACGCCATGGGCTCGAGGACGCGGGGCTTGCCCGACTCGACGACGTCGTTGGCGACCTTCATCGCGAATCGGCTGAGGGCCTCGCGGCGGCGCTCGCGGTAACCCGCGACGTCGATGCGCAGGCGCGTGTCGTGGTCGCCGAGGCGACGCTGGGCGACGACGCGGGTGAGGTCCTGCAGGGCGAGGAGCGTGTTGCCCTTGGGCCCGACGAGAAGACCGAGGTCGTCGCCGTTCACCTGGACTTCCATCTCGTCACCGTCGCGGACCAACTTCACGTCGGCCGACACGCCAAAGGACTTGGTCAAGCCCTCGAGGAACGACACGGCCTGGCTGCCGACGAC
>CAYFNP010000035.1:2750-10719 GCA_964344425.1 uncultured Bifidobacterium sp.
CGACGACGGTCGCGACGCTCGGTCTTCGGACGGGCCTGCGTCGGGCGCACACGGGCGCGCACACGGGCCTCGCCGCGGGTGCGGCCGAAGAGCCCGGGCTTGGGCTCGTCGAGGATTTCGAATTCGGCGTCATCGACATCGACACCCAACATCTCGAGTGCGGCGTTCTTTGCTTCTTCAACGGTACGACCGATGGTCTCTACCCATTCCATTGCGTGTCCTCTGCTTCTCTCAAACGATCTCTGTTGCTGAATAATTCTTAGTAATCGTGCTTGGTGCTCGTGGGGTTCGTTACTTGTTGGGCCGACCGGGGGCGCCACCACCACCGCGCTTGGAGGGCGGAATGGGTCGGCTCGGACGGTTGCCCGACGGGGTGGGCTTGTTCTTCGGCGGCGTCACGCGCTTCGAAACGATGGGCGCTCCGGGTTCCTTGGCGGGCTCGTCGGTTTTCTTCTTGTTGGCCTTGTCGTCTTTGGCCATCTCGCGCGCGGTGGCACTGGCCGCCTGGGCCTGACGTCCGATCGAGTTGTCGCCGCCGTAAAAACGGCGGGTGATGTACCACTGCTGGGCGATGCGGATGATCGCCTGCGTTGCGTAGTACACGACGAGACCGGTCGGCAGGAACACCTGGAAGATCGCGAAGGCGACCGGCAGGTACTGCATGATCTTCGCCTGTGTCGCCGACATCGTTGGCGACACCGTGCGCGAGGCGATCATGCGTTGCTGCACGAAATACAGGCCGGCGAGAACGACAACGAGCAACGCGTAGGGAATGCCCTTCACGAAGTCGTTGCCCATGATCTCGGCAGGGCGACTGGCAAGGTCGAGGCCGAACGACAGCATCTCCTTGCGGCCATCGAGCGAGCGGTACAGCTCGGAGGTTTTCGAGATGTAGCCGGGGTTGAACGTGCCGTCGCTGCCGAGGCGGGAAAGCCCGTGCAGAACGCGGAACATGATGATGAACACGGGCATCTGCGCGAGCAGCGGCAGACACGACGAGAGCGGGTTGACCTTGTGCTCTTGGTAGAGCTTCATCATCTCTTCGTTCAGCTTTTGCCGATCGTTGCGGTACGCCTGCTGCAACCGACGCATCTCGGGTTGCAGACGCTGCATCTCGAGCATGCCCTTCGTGCTCTTCAACGTGAGCGGCGTGAGAATGATCATGATCGTCACGGCAACGAGCGCGATGGCGCCCGCATAACTGTGAACGAGGCTGTAGTACTGGCTGACGAGCCAGGCTCCTGCTTGGAACACGCTTCCTACCTTCCGTCTTTCTGCAGAACGTGTGCGGGTTCGGGAACCGGATCCCAACCCGATGGACCAAACGGCCGGCAGCGCGCCAGGCGGCGCAGCGTCAGCCAGAACCCGCGCGCGGTGCCGTGGGTCTCGAACGCTTCATGGGCGTAGTGCGAACAGCTTGGGGTGAACCGGCACGGCGACAACCGCCAGGCAAACGCGCCTTGGTACCACTCGATTGCCCGCAGGCAACGCTGGTTCACGGCCCGCCGCGACGTCATGGCTGGCCGCCCGCTCCCGCCTCGCGGGACCGATTCTTGGCTGCCGCGCGGCCGAGCAGTTCGGGTAGCCGGGCGGAGAGTTCCTGGAACGACAGCGACACGGCGGGGGAGTCGGCGCCGATCAGGTACCAGCCGGGGCTCAGATTGGCGGCCTCGGCGCGGACGATTTCACGCATCCGGCGGCGCAGCTGGTTGCGCACGGTGGCGGCCCCGACCGGACGGCCGAGGGCGTAGGCCACATGGGCCTGGGTGAGGGACGGGTCGAGGAGCACGGAGCACCACAGCGGACCGCCACGAACGACCGATCCTTCGCGCCGCAGGCGGCGGAAGATTGTGCGCTCGTGAATGCGGCCGATCAAGCGGAGAGGCGGTAGCGGCCCTTGGCGCGGCGGGACTTGAGCACGGCGCGACCGGCGCGGGTGCTCATGCGGGCGCGGAAGCCGTGCTTCTTGGCGCGGCGGCGATTGTTCGGCTGGAAAGTGCGCTTCATGGAGGCCGTTCTTTCAAGGATGCAAGTGTCGAGACAAGGTTCGCCGGGGCGGAAAATCGCGAAGCGGCGAAGGCACAGGCTACGGACGAAATGACAAAACCGACCTCCGTTTTTTGGGCTGTGGATAGTCTGCTAAGGTCTCCGCTCCACCTTGTGCCACAAGGGTTTGCGGGGGTTTTCCACACGCGGGAAGGCCTTCCACACCCTGTGGATAACCATGTGGACAAAGGTCGGACAATCGTTCGGCGATTGTGAACAAAGTTTTCGAAATCCAAGCGCAGAGAGGGGGAGATGCCATGGCGGAACACGACACCGTGTGGACAGCCGTATCGGCTCTTTTGCGCGCTCAGGTCTCCGAAGCGGTGTGGTTGTCGACGTTCCAAGACGTCGTGCCGCTGCCCTCGGCCGACACGAGCCTGCGACTCGAGGTTCCCAACGGCCACGTACGTGAGCGCATTCTCACCCGCTATCTGCAGTTGGTGCTCGATGCACTTGCAGAAATCGACGAGAGCGAACGCCAGCTGATCGTCGAGGTTGCACCAATCGATCACTCCGCCGAAATCGACCTGCCCGACGTCGACTTCGATGCAGAACTCGTGCGCCTGACATCGGGTTCGACTCCCGACGCGCCGGATGCGCCGCGCGCCACCGCCACCAAAACCGAAACGCGTGGGCTGGCAACCGGTTTGAACCCGCGCTACACGTTCGACACGTTCGTCAAGGGTGCATCGAACCAGTTCGCGCTCGCCGCCGCACACCGCGTTGCCGAAACACCGGCGCGTTCCTACAACCCGCTCTTCATCTACGGCTCTGCGGGTCTTGGAAAGACGCACCTGCTGCACGCGATTGGCGAATACGTGCACCAGAACTACGCCCACTACGAAGTGCGCTACGTCTCGACCGAAACGTTCATGAACGAATACGTCGACGCGATTCGTACCAACACGACCGCTGCGTTCAAGCGTCGCTACCGCGAAGTCGACGTTCTTCTCATCGACGACATCCAGTTCATGGAAGGCAAAGAGGGTCTCCAGGAGGAGTTCTTCCACACGTTCAACTCGTTGCACGGGGCGAACAAGCAGATCGTCATCTCGTCGGACCGCGTTCCCGACGCAATTCCCACGCTGGAAGATCGTCTGCGCGGCCGGTTCCGCTGGGGCCTCATTACCGACATCCAGCCACCCGACCTCGAAACGCGTCTCGCGATTCTGCGCAACTACGCCGAACGCAACGGCACCAAGGTGCCCGACGACGTGCTCGAGTTCATCGCGGCCAACATCACGTCGAACATCCGCGAACTCGAGGGTGCGCTCATTCGCGTCACCGCGTACGCGGCACTGAACCGGATCCAGATGACCGTCGCAACCGCCCAGGAGCTGTTGGCCGACCTTCTGGCCGAGTCGGCTTCGCGTCAGAAGACCGACGAAGAGCTGCTCCAGGACATTGCGTCGTACCTCGGGTACAGCGTCGACGCACTGCGTGGCAAGAGCCGGCAGCGTCCGTTGGTGATGGCTCGCCAAATTGCGATGTACGTGATGCGCGAGCAAACCGAGCTCAGCTACCCGTCACTCGCCAGATTGTTCGGCGGCCGCGACCACACCACCGTCATTCACGCCGTGGAAAAGGTGCAGCGCATGATGGCCGAACGCAAGCAGGTGTACGACCAGGTCACCGAACTCATCCGCCGTTCGAAGAAAGGCTGATTGGGGACAACGTGTTGGTGCCGAAGGGGACAACGTGCGCACCGGTGGGCACAACACCCACGTTGTCCACCGACCCGATCATCCGTTCGTACACGGGTGTGGAAAACTGGGGACAACGTGCGCTCGCCTCTTTCCGTTCCCGCATTGGCGCAGAAAGGGTTTGTCCACAATTCACAACCCTTATTACAAGCATTATCGATTTATCTCCCCTCTGATCAAGGTAAGGACCCGTCGTGAAATTCCGCTGTGAACGTGAGCAACTCGCCGAGGCACTGGGTCTTGCTTCGCGCATCGCATCCGGGCGCGTCGGTGCCCTTCCTGCTCTGTCCGGAGTGCGTCTGCACGTCAAGGCCGACACGCTTCACCTCACGTCGACCGACAACGACCTGTCGCTGCAGGCAACCCTTCCCGTGGGTGGCGAGAAAGACGGCATCAGCCTGATCAGCGCAAAGTTGTTGAACGACATCGTGAGGTCGTTGCCCGAAGGAAAGATCACCCTCGAGGCCACACCCGAAACCCTCGCCGTGCGCAGTGGTCGTTCACAGTTCACCGTTCCCACGTACAACGCCCTCGATTTTCCCAACGTGCAGCCCGCCGCCGGGGCGTCGTTCACCGTGCCGGCAGCAGAGTTCGGCGAGGCCCTGCGTCAGGTGGTGCGTGCGGCCAGCAACGATCAGATGCGCATCGCGCTGACCGGTGTCTTGTTGTCGGGAGACGAGGGCACGCTGCGCCTTGTTGCCACCGACTCGTACCGACTCGCCGTGCGCGACGTCGCGTCGATCGTCGTTGCATCGTCGACCAAGGTCTTGATTCCCAGCCGTGCACTCACCGAACTGCAACGGCTGTTGACCGGCGCGAACGAAACCAACATCAGCATCGACGACAACTCGGTCACCTTCGAGGTGCAGGGAACGCAGCTCACCACGCGCATCCTCACCAACGAGTATCCGAACTATCGCAACCTGTTGACGGGCGCGTACACCAACAGCATCACAACCGGCCGCGAGGCTCTGCTCGACGCATTGCGCCGCGCGCGCATTCTCGCCAAGGACCAGGGCCCCGTGCGACTGCACATGGGCGCCGACGGATTGAAGTTGACCGCGGGAACGAAGGACAACGACGAGTTCGAGGAAGACCTTGACGCCGTGTACAACGGCGAACCCATCGTCATCGCGTTCAACAACGACTATCTCGCAGCGGGCATCGACGCGATTCCCACCGACGACGTGATCATCAAGACAATGGATCCCGCGCGGCCGGCGGTCATCACCGCCTCGGGCGAGCGCAGCGAGGAATACCTGTACCTGCTGATGCCACAACGCATCTGAATCACCCGAGATGATCGTCGAACATCTCGAGCTGACGAACTTCCGCAACTACGTCTCGGCCGAGATCGACTTCACGCCCGGAACCACCGCGTTGCTCGGCGCCAACGGACAGGGCAAGACGAACCTTGCCGAGGCACTGACCTACCTCGCAACACTCGACAGTTTTCGCGGCGTCACATCCGACACACTCATCCGCAACGGTGAAGAGACGGCGATCGTGCGCGCGCAGGTGCGCCACGCCGACGGCAGGGAAGTGCTGATCGAAGCCGAGATCAACCGCACCGGACGCAACCGCGTGCAGGTGAACAAACAACGTCTCGTGCGCACCCGCGATCTGCTCGGCGTGATGCGCACGACGGTGTTCTCGCCCGACGACCTCGAGTTGGTGAAGGGCGGCCCGGGCGAACGCCGGCGCTTCCTCGACGACGCACTCGTGGCGCTCGCCGTGAAACACGACGCCACGCGCCGCGAACTCGACCGCGTCGTGCGCCAACGCAACGCGTTTCTCAAGCAGGTCGGTTACCGACCGAACCCCGCCGCGCTGTCGGCGAGTGATGCACTCACTCTCGACGTGTGGGACGAAAAGCTCGCGAGCGTCGGCGGCGAACTGGGCGACGCCCGCGCCAACCTCGTCGCCCAACTGCAGCCCATGGTGACGGCGGCCTACGAGGACCTTGCCAACACACCGACCCCCGTCGATCTGGTCTACGAGCCCGAGTGGCGCCGCATCGGCCTGGCTCACGCCCTGGTGGCCGCCCGGGGCGAGGACCTGCGGCGCAGCATGACCTCGGTCGGGCCCCACCGCGACGACCTCGAGATGACCCTGAACGGCCTCCCCTCGCGCACCCAGGCCTCGCAGGGCGAACAGCGCACCCTCGCCCTGGCCCTGCGCCTGGCCACCCACCGCCTGGTCACCGACCGCGTGGGGTCGCCCCCGGTGCTCGTCCTTGACGACGTGCTGTCCGAACTGGACCCCGACCGCGCGACCGCCTTGCTTGCCCACATGCCCGCGGGACAGGTGATCATCACCTCGGCCGGCGGCCTGCCCCCCGCCGCACACCCCGAGCGCATCCTGTCGATCGCCCACGGAACGATCAGCGAGTCGACATGAACAACCCCGTCAACAACAACGATGACCCCGCGTCGCTCGAGGCGACGATGTCGAGCCTGCTGCGTCGATTGAAGATGGACTCGCCGCGCGAGGTCGGCAGTGTGTTCGCGGTGTGGGACGACCTGGTCGGGCCCGATGTCGCCCGCCACATCCAACCCGTGAAGTTGGACGAAGGAACCCTCTACGTCGAGGCAACCGACGCCGCGTGGGCGACACAATTTCGCTTCCTCGAAAGTGACGTTCGTCGACGATTGTCCGACCGAACGGGCACCACCATCGCACACATTCAGGTGCGTCAAAAGGGCCGATGAAATCGGGCCGAATCACCTCTCCGACAAGGCGCAGAATGTAGGATTCAGCAGTGACCAAGACAGACTCCGCGACCCCCTCTCGGTCGAAGAAACCAACCGCCGATTACGGCGCGAAGGACATCCAGGTTCTCGAGGGTCTCGACCCCGTTCGCAAGCGTCCGGGCATGTACATCGGGTCCACCGGCCTCGCCGGTTTGCACCATCTCATCTGGGAAGTCGTCGACAACTCGGTCGACGAAGCGATGGCCGGATTCTGCGACACCATCAACGTCGTCCTTCAAGACGACGGCGGCTGTCGTGTCGAGGACAACGGCCGCGGAATCCCCGTCGACCCCTATCCGTCGGGCCCGCACAAGGGCAAGAGCGCGGCCGAGGTGGTCCTCACGGTCCTCCACGCCGGCGGCAAGTTCGGCGGCGAGGGCTACAAGGTCTCGGGCGGCCTCCACGGCGTCGGCGTTTCGGTGGTCAACGCCCTGTCCACCCGGGTTCTGGTCGAGGTCGACCGTGGGGGCGACCGCTACCAACTGGAGTTCGAAAACGGCGGAAAGATGAAGGGCAAGATCGCCAAGGTCGGCTCGACCCCCGCCAAGGGCCGCAAGACCGGCACCTCGGTCACTTTCTGGCCCGACCCGACCATTTTCCAGGCCGAGGGCGTCGAGTTCGTCGCCCGTACGGTCACCGAGCGCCTGCAGACCATGGCGTTTCTCAACAAGGCCCTCGTCATCAACTTCATCGATGAACGTCCGGGCAAGGAAAAGAAAGAGACCTTCCAGTACAAGGGCGGCATCGTCGACTTCGTCCGGCACCTGAACGCCTCGAAAGAGGCACTCTTCAGCAAGGTCGCCCACTACGAAGAAGAAGACGAAGCCGAGGGCATGCAACTCGACATCGCCGTCCAATGGAACACCGGGTACTACGAGGGCATCCACGGTTACGCCAACGGCATTTCGACAACCGAGGGCGGCATGCACGTCGAGGGCTTCAAGACCGCCCTCACATCGGTGGTCAACAAGTACGCCCGCGACAAGGGCCTGCTGAAGGAAAAAGACGAGAACCTTCTCGGCGAGGACATCCGCGAGGGCATGACCGCGATCATCGCGGTGAAGCTGCGCGAGCCCCAGTTCGAAGGCCAGACCAAGGCCAAGTTGGGCAACGTTCCCATGCGATCGTTCGTGCAAAAGGCCACCAACAAGTCGCTGGCCGAATGGATGGACGAGAACCCGGCCGAGGCGAACAAGGTCGTGAAGAAGGCGGTCGCCGCCGCCCAGGCGCGCATCGCGGCGAAGAACGCCCGCAACGCCGTTCGCCGCAAGACCGCATTGTCCGGTGCCGGCATGCCCGACAAGCTGAAGGACTGCAGCAGTGGCAACCCCGAAGAGAGCGAACTCTTCATCGTCGAAGGCGACTCGGCCGGCGGCACCGCGGTCGACGCACGCGACCCGCGCGTGCAGGCCATCCTTCCCATCCGCGGCAAGATCCTGAACGTCGAGCGCGCGCGCCTCGACAAGA
>CAYFNP010000036.1:0-10298 GCA_964344425.1 uncultured Bifidobacterium sp.
GCGAAGTCGACACCCATGATCGGCCAGCCCGCCGAAACGCGCAGTGCGTCGTAGGCGGCTGCGTCGGCAGGCGCAACGCCCTCGACGTCGGCGACCGATGCTCCGATCAGATCGACCGCGGCGTCGGCGCCCTCGGGCCACCAGGCATCGACGATGCGTCCTTCGCTCGGTGGTCGCACCGGCGCGACGACACGCGCGCCTTCACCCCGCAGCGCAACGCACTGCCAGTCGAGTCTCTCGACCGTTGCTGCGACGCGGATGCGGAACCGATTCAACCGCGCAACGACGTCGTCGCCGACGCCGCGCTCGGTGTCCAGCATGAACACGGTGTCCTCGAACCGGGTCACCCTGACCACGGCGATCAACTTGCCCGTCGGCTCGAGAAGCAACGACCAACGCGACGATCCGACGGCCATTCCTTGCACGTCGTTCGACAACTGCGAGTGCAGGTACTTCTCGGCATCGGTGCCCTGCACGCAGACGACGTCACGCTCGAGCCTGATCTGTACGACCGTCATGCCAACCTTCTCATTCGGCCCGGCTCATACGGTTGTACCCGCCGATCGGCGACGTGCGGTCATGCGTCGCGCGGCAGGAATCGCCGCAAGCAATGCCGCCGCCTTGTTGTGACATTCGAGGTTTTCGTCGTCGGGATCGCTGTCGGCGACGATGCCCGCACCGGCCTGCAGGCTTGCGATCCAGCCGCCCCGACCGTCGGGGCGCACGAACATCGTGCGGATGGCGATCGCCATGTCGAGGTTCCCGCTGAAGTCGATGTAGCCGACGACCCCCGCGTACGGCCCGCGCTTCACGGGTTCGAGTGCGTCGATGATTTCCATCGCCCGCACCTTCGGTGCACCGCTGACCGTTCCCGCCGGCATCGTGGCGCGCAACAGGTCGACCGCCGAGAGTCCTTCGCGCAGCGACCCCGAGACCTGCGAAGTGAGATGCATCACGTGGCTGTAACGCTCGAGCGTCATCAACTCATCGACGTGAACGGTGCCGAAGTCGGCGACGCGTCCAACGTCGTTGCGCGCGAGGTCGACGAGCATCACGTGTTCGGCGATTTCCTTCGGGTTCTCGCGCAGCTCGCCCGCGAGTCGACGGTCGTGCTCGTCATCGCGGCCGCGACGGCGCGTGCCCGCGATCGGCCGACTGGTGATGCGACCGTGGGACAACTGCACCAGAGGCTCGGGCGAACTGCCGACGATGCACAGTTCGGGCTCGCGCACGAAGTACATGTACGGGCTTGGATTGACCTGCCGCAGAACGCGGTACACGTCGTAGGGCTCGGCGTCGAGCGGCACGTCGAACCGCTGCGAGAGAACGACCTGAAAGATGTCGCCGGCGCGCACGTGTTCCTTGGCGACCTCGACCGCGCGCTGATAGGCACCATCGGGCAACGACGAGGCGACGTCGGGAAGTGCCTCACCGGAAACCGGCGGTTCGACGGGGCTGTACGGCAACGGTCGCGCAAGAAGTTCAACGGCTTCGTTGATGCGCGATACCGCTGTTGCATACGCCGCGTCGATGTCGACACCGACCGTCGACACGCTCTCGAGCACGTACAGCCGCTGGCGCCAATGGTCGAACGCGATCATCGATCCGATGACATTGACGACCGCATCGGGAAGATCGCGCAGGTCGGGTGGAACGTTCGGCAAATTCTCGACCTCGCGCACGACGTCGTAACCCACGTAGCCAACGAGACCGCTCTGCAGTGGCGGAAGGTCGGGGAACATCGGCGCGTCATAGATGCGCAGCAAGGCCTCCATCGCCGAGAGGATGCCCCTGTCGGTGGGCACGCCGTCGGGCAAGGTTCCCGTGACCGTGATCGTGCCGTTGCGCAACACCAAACGCGCCGACGGATTGCGGCCGACGAACGAGAAGCGGCTCCAGCGTTCGCCGTGTTCCACCGATTCGAAAAGGAAGCCGTTTCCCTCGCCAACGATTTTCGCGAACACCGACACCGGCGTCTCGAGGTCGGCGAGCACCTCGGCCCACACGGGGACGATGGGGTGCGTCGCGGCGAGTGCGCGGAACTCTTCGAGCGTGGGCCTGATGGTGCTCACGGTGTCAGCCGAACTTGCGGTAGAAGCAACTGACCTCGCCCGTGTGGCAGGCACCCTTGCCCTCTTGCTCGACGAGGAACAGCAACGTGTCGCCGTCGCAGTCGTAGTACGCCTCGCGCACGAACTGGCGGTCGCCACTGGTGTCACCCTTGCGCCACACCTCTTTCCTGCTGCGACTCCAATAGACCATGCGACCCTCGACCAGGGTCATGCGCAGCGTTTCGGCGTTCATCCACGCCATCATCAGCACCTGCTTGGTGCTGACATCCTGTGTGACCACGGGTACCAGACCATCGGCATTGAATTTGACGGTCGAGAGTTGTTCGTCGACCAATGCAACGGGCGTGACGGCCGGATTGCTCACAGGTAGAGCCCCGTGCTGCCCTCGATGCGCGACGCAGCGACGGCGTGCAGGTCGCGCTCGCGCAACATGATGTAGTCGCTGCCGCCGACCTCGACCTCGTAGCGGTCGTCGGGGCTGAAGAGCACGTTGTCGCCCACCTCGGCGGCACGGACGTTCTGGCCGAGCGCAACGACCTCGGCCCAAACCAGCCGCTTGGAAATCTGGGCCGTGGCGGGGATGAGGATTCCCCCTGACGAGCGGCGTTCGCCCTCGTTCTGGGGAATACGAACGAGCAGACGGTCGTTCAGCATCTTGATGGGAAGCTTTTCGCGCGCGTCGACCACGACGGGCACGGTATCCGCCGGCGACGTCCGATAAAAACCCCTTTCCGTTGGATGGCTAGCGTTCGACCATGTCTTCGCAGCCGACCACCGATCCGCAGGTACGTGAACTCCTCGACCAGATGGAGATCCGCACCGTCATCTCGCGCTACTGCTGGGCGCTCGACAAGAACGACCGCGAACTCTTCGGCAAGGTTTTCCTTGCCGATGCCACCGCACATCTCGGCAGTCCCCTGCTCGAGGGCATCGATGCGATCTGGGCCCGGATCCGCGACGCACTCGGCCACCTCGACGGCAGCCAGCACATCACCGGCTCACAGGAGATCAACGTCACGGGCGACACGGCCACCAGCCGCGCGTACCTCTTCGCCCAGCACATCAGGAAGGCCGCAAAGAACGGCCCGCACTACGTGGTCGCAGGCGAGTACCTCGACCAACTCGTGCGCACGCCCGACGGCTGGCGCATCAAGTACCGCATCCTGAACACCCTCTGGACCGAGGGGAATCGCGAAGTCGCCACAGGCGACAAGTAGACACGGTCGCCACAGGCGACAAGTAACGACAGTTTCAGCGTGGTGGCCGGACGCGAAGGCCGGCTGCGATCATCGCGTTCTTCGCGTCGGCAACGGTGTGTTCGCCGAAATGAAAAATCGACGCGGCGAGAACGCCGCTTGCGCCCCCGCGGGCAACACCGTCGACCAGGTGCGCAAGTGTGCCCACGCCGCCACTGGCGATCACGGGCACGTTGACTGCGTCGCAGACCGCACGGGTCAGGTCGAGGTCGAATCCTTCGCGAGTGCCGTCACGGTCCATCGACGTCAGAAGGATCTCCCCCGCTCCACGGGTGACCGCATCACGAACCCACGCCAGCGCATCGATTCCGGTTGCGGTGCGCCCACCGTGCAGGAACACTTCCCAACCGTCGCCATCGACACGTCGTTTCGCGTCGACTGCGCACACGCAGCACTGTGCACCGAATTCGGCCGCGATCTCGTTGATCAGGTCGGGACGCTGCACGGCCGAGGTGTTGACACTCACCTTGTCGGCTCCGGCGCGCAGCATCGAGCGCGCATCTTCAAGCGTCCTGATGCCACCACCGACGGTGAACGGAATGAAAACCTCGTTCGCGACGCGCTCGACCATGTCGATGGTGGTGCGTCGGTTGTCCGACGACGCGGTGATGTCGAGGAACACCAGTTCATCGGCACCCTCGCGGTCGTAGCGCGCGGCAAGTTCGACCGGGTCACCGGCGTCGCGCAGGCCGACGAAGTTGACACCCTTGACGACGCGACCTTCGGTGACGTCGAGGCACGGAATCACGCGTGCGACGTTCATCGCGGGCCTTTCTGCGCCGTGACTGCGGCCGCGATTGCCTGTGCGACCGTGAACCGACGTTCGTAGATCGCCTTGCCGGTGATGACGCCCGAGACATTCGCGATCGTTGCAAGTCGGGCGATGTCATCAACCGTCGCCACGCCACCGCTTGCGATGATCGGCATGGGCGACACGGAGGCAGCGGCCGTAAGACCGTCGAGGTCTGGCCCTGCGAGCATGCCGTCGCGGGAGATGTCGGTGACCACCGCGCACGAAGCAGTCGGATACATCGTGAGTGCAGCGACGAGCGAAACGCCCGAGGTCGACGTCCACCCGTCGGTGGCAAGCATCCCCCCGCGATGGTCAAGACCGACGGCAACCTCGATGCCCACTGTGCCGGTCACTTCGGCCACCAGTTCCGGGCGCCTGACGGCTGCCGACCCCATGACGACGCGAGCCACGCCGGCCGCAGCCAGCGCGTCGGCGTCGGCGACGCTTCGCACGCCACCACCCACCTGCAAGCGGGCACGACCATTCAACGCTGTCGCCACGCGCGAGATGTGGGGACGATTCACCGCGGCGTCGCCCTTTGCCGCGTCAAGGTCGACCATGTGTACCCACGTCGCCCCGTCGGCAACGAAGGATTCGGCGACCGTCAACGGGTCGTCGCCGTACACGGTTTCGTCGGCGTAGTCACCCTGTCGTAGGCGCACGACCTTTCCGCCCCGCATGTCGATGGCCGGGAACACGACGAAGTCGGTCACGACGCAACCCCGCACGATGCGACGAAATTCGACAGGATTCGCAGGCCATCGCCCGCCGACTTTTCGGGGTGGAACTGCGTCGCAACCAAATTTCCCCTCCGCACCACAGCCGTGAGTTGCGCGCCGTAGTCGCACGTCGCAATTACGACCGAGTCGTCGTGAGGTCGCGCGGCATACGAGTGAACGAAATAGACCCACGGTGAAGCGGGCAGACCCGCGAACAGTGCATCTGTTCGGCGGACGACGAGTTCGTTCCACTGCATCTGCGGCCGCCGTACCGTGACAGGGATCGGTTCGACGGTGCCGGCAATGATGCCGAGTCCGGTGTGCGTCGGGTCCTCCGCGCTCGAGTCGAACAACATCTGCATGCCGACACAGATTCCGAGAAACGGGCGGCCCGAATCGACGGCCGTGCGAACGACGTCCTCGAGCCCTGCCCCGCGCAGTGCGTCCATGCACGCGCCGAAGGCGCCGACGCCGGGCAACACCACACCGTCGGCATCGGCAACGAGGCCGGGGTCACGGGTCAGGCGTGCGTCGGCACCCGTGCGTACGAGTGCCTTCTGTGCGGAACTGAGATTGCCGATTCCGTAGTCGAGCACCGCGACGAGCGGACCCGTCATGCGAGAACGCCCTTGGTGGAGGGCACACCGCCTCCTTCGATGCGCACCGCATCGCGCAATGCCCGGCCGAGGCCCTTGAAGGCGGCTTCGACGATGTGGTGCACGTTCGATCCACGCACGAGGGTGACGTGCAGCGTGATGTTCGCCGCCGTGGCGAAAGACGAAATGGCGTGTTCGGCGAGGTTCGGGTCGAACGGCGGGTTGCCGAGAGGAAGACACTCGGGAATCGGCACCTCCCAGTAAACGAACGGCCTCCCCGACAGATCGAGCACGATGTCGACGACCGCCTCGTCCAGCGGATAACGGCCGCTTGCGAAGCGACGAACTCCGGCGCGATCGCCCGCGGCGCGACGGAACGCCTCGCCAAGCGCGAGCGCGACGTCCTCGACCGTGTGGTGGGTGTCGATGTGCAGGTCACCCTTTGCGACCAGTTTCAGGTCGAACCCCCCGTGGCGCGCGACCTGGTCGATCATGTGGTCGTAGAACGGAATACCGGTCGACACCTCGGCGTTGCCCGAACCGTCGAGGTTCAGGTCGACGGTGATCGACGTTTCCTTCGTGCTGCGCTCGACGGTCGCGGTACGGCTCATCGGAGGGCCTCCTTCAGTGCGGCGATGAACGCCTCGTTTTCGTCATCGGTTCCCACGGTGACCCGCAGGCAATCGGTCAGGCCGGCCCAGCTGCTGCAATCGCGCACCAGTACGCCGCGGTCGAGCAGTCGTTGCCACACGTCGCGACCGGCCACGTTGTCGGGACGGAACAGGATGAAGTTCGCGCCGCTCGGCCACGTGGTGACGGGCAGGGTTGAGAGAGCCGCGACGATGCGGTCGCGGCCGGCGACGATGTCACGGACGCGCGCCTCCATGTCGGCCACGTACTTCAGGGCCAGCAAACCGGCGCGCTGCTTCAGCGCGTCAAGGTGGTACGGAAGTGCGACCGCCTCCATGTCGTCGACCAGCCAGCGCGGACCGACCAGATAGCCGAGACGGGCTGCGGCCATCGACCACGTCTTCGAGAACGTTCGCGTGACGACGAGCGGCGTCTCGTCGTTGACGAGTTCGAGTGCCGACCAGGGCGCGAACTGCGCATAGGCCTCGTCGACCACCACGACGCCGGGGGCGGCACGCAGCATCGTCTCGATGTTCTCGCGCGGCTCGACGATGCCCGTCGGGTTGTTCGGCGAGCAGATGAACGAGACGGCCGGGTCGGTGGAACGAACGACGCGCTCGATCTCGGCGGCGTCGAGCGTGAAGTCGGCATTGCGCGTGCCCTCGACCACCGTTGCACCGACCACGCGCGCGATCTGCGCATGCATCTGGTACGTCGGGCCGAACATGACGACGTTGCGTCCCGCGCCCGAGTACGCGAGGAGGATCGACTGCAGCACCTCGTTCGAACCATTCGCGACGAACACCTGCTCGGGCGACACGCCGTGCAGCGCGGCGATTCCCTCGCGCAGTTCACGGGCGGCGCGGTCGGGGTACCTGTTCCACGCGATCGAACGCGCGGCGGACGCAACTTCGTCCAACCACTCGGCGGGCGGCGCGAAGGGTGCCTCGTTGGTGTTCAGCCGCACCGGGACATCGACCTGGGGCGAGTGATAGCCCGAGAGGGCCCGAAGATCACTGCGCAGGGGGACTCGCGTCACGCAACAACGCTACCGACGGCGACTCACGTGTTCTTGGCTATTTTGAGCGCCCGCTCGACGGCCTTGCGCGCAGAGTCGATGGATCGGGCGATCTCGACGATCGCGCGGTGAATGTCCTCTTGGGCCTTCACCCCGGCGCGACCTTCAAGGTCGCGAGCCCGGTCGCGCGAACGCTCCAGGTTCTCGGCGAACGCCTCGAGCTCGTTGCGCAGCCCCATCAGGGTCTCGCTGCGTGGGGTCCCATCGGATTTCGCCATCTCGCCAGTCTCACAGATCAGGGGTTTGCCGACGGGCAGACGTCGGCGAGTACACAGTCACGACACTTCGGCTTGCGCGCATCACACGTGCGACGGCCGTGAAGAATGAGGCGCAGGCTGAACCTGCCCCACTCGGCCGGTGGAAGGAACTTGTTGAGTTCGAACTCCACCTTCACGGGGTCGTCCTCGGTCGTCAGTCCGAGCCGACGCGACAGGCGTCCGACGTGCGTGTCGACGGGCAGGCCCGGCAGGTCGAACGCGACACTGCGCACGACGTTTCCCGTCTTGCGCCCGACCCCGGGCAGCGTGACGAGGTCGTCGAGGTCGCGAGGCACCTCGCCATCGAAACGTTCGATCAATGCACGCGCCATTCCGATGAGGTTCTTTGCCTTCGACGCGTAGAAGCCCGTCGAGCGCACGAGTTCCTCGACGCGCGAAATGTCGGCAACCGCGAGATCGCCCGGCGTTGGGTACGCCTTGAACAGCGCGGGCGTCACCATGTTGACCCGTGCATCGGTGCACTGCGCCGACAGAATCGTTGCGGCAAGAAGTTCGAAGGCGTTGCGGTGGTCGAGTTCGCAGCGCGCCTCGGGAAACTCGACCGCCAGACGCTCGGCGACCACTTTCGCGCGACCCGCAGCGGAACGTGGCTTGCCCATGCGCCGCGACACTACCCAGCCACGGTCGACGCGGCGATACCCTGACGGAGTGTTGCGCCTCGACATCCGCCGGAACATCGACGCCGCTGGCTTCGAGGTCGTGAACGGCCTTCTCGAGGCAGCCGAACGCGCCGACGGACAACGCGCGCTGTCCGATCACCTGTGGCTCGACCTGCGCCAGGGTGGGCGAAAGGGTTTCGCCGCGGTCATCGGCTGGGAGAACGACCACGACCACCCCGTTGCCTACGCGCAGGTGTCGCGCGGCAACGACAGTTGGGGCCTCGACCTCGTCGTGCATCCCCACCACCGCTACGACATGGCGGCCATCGGTCCCGCGATGCTCGAGGCCGCCCTGAACGTGGTGCGCAGCGAGGGCGGAGGTCACGTGCACTGGTGGGTGTTCGAACCCTCGGCGATCTACTTCGAACTTGCCGAGAAGGTTGGCCTGCAACCGGGTCGCGAACTCTTCCAGATGCGCCGACCCCTGCCGCTCGAGAGCGACGTCGCTGCTCGGGTGCCGGCCGGATTCACGCGCGGCTTCGACATCGACCGAGATGCCACGACGTGGCTCGACGTGAACAACCGTGCCTTCGCCAGTCATGCCGAGCAGGGCGATTGGGACCTTGAAACGCTGCGTGCCCGCACTCAGGAAGACTGGTTCGACGCCGACGGCTTTCGCATCGCCGAGTCCGACGGCACGATGACCGGCTTTTGCTGGACGAAGATGCACCCGCGGGGGGTCGGCGAGATCTACGTCATCGCCGCCAACCCCGACTTTGCGGGTCGCGGTCTTGGCATGCTGCTGACCATCGACGGTTTGAACTGGTTGGCGTCGCACGGCGCGGCAACCGGAATGTTGTACGTCGACACCTTCAACGAGCCGGCGCTCGCCGTTTACCGTCGCCTCGGCTTTACTCCCGCGCACCGCGAACGTTGCTTCGTCGGCGACATTCACTGACCTCATGACGGCTCTGCCCCTTTCGCTGTACGACGCCGACCGCGAGGCGCTGGCCGAGTTGATGGCTGGCGAACCGAAGTTTCGGGTCGACCAACTGTGGAGGGCGCTGCACGTCGACTTTGCACCACTGTCCGAGATCAGCACGCTTCCCGCGGCGTTGCGCAGTCGGCTTGCAGATGAACTGCCCGAGTCACTCGAATGGAAGGCCGAGCAAACCGACGCAACGGGCGACACGGTGAAGTTCCTGTGGAACCTGCGCAACGGCGGACATCCGATCGAGACCGTCCTCATGCTGTATCCCGACAGGGCGACGGTGTGCGTCAGCACGCAGGCGGGGTGCGCAATGGCGTGCGGATTCTGCGCGACGGGTCAGGCCGGCTTCAATCGTCATCTGTCGTCGGGTGAGATCGTCGAGCAGGTCGTCAAGGCCGCGCGACGGGCGCGCGGCATGGGCCGCCGCGTTTCGAACATCGTTTTCATGGGCATGGGTGAACCCCTTGCCAACGAGGTTGCGGTACACGCCGCGGTTCGTCGCATTCACGACGACATCGGCATCTCGGCGCGCCACCTGACCATCAGCACGGTCGGCATCATTCCCGGCATCCGCCAGCTCGCCGCGTGGCCGTTGCCCGTCAACCTCGCGGTGTCACTTCACGCGGCACGCAACGAATTGCGTGATGAACTCGTCCCGATCAACAAGCGCTACCCCATCGATGACCTCGTCGCTGCGTGCAACGACTACCTGAATGAAAGGCACCGGCGGGTCAGCTTCGAATGGGCACTCATCGACCGCGTCAACGACACGCGTCGCGACGCGAACGAACTCGCCCGACTGTGCAAACGCTTGCGGCCGGCTGCACACGTCAACCTCATTCCACTGAACCCCACGCCCGGCTGGCCGACCCGCGGATCGTCAGCGGCGCGAGTGCGGGAATTCGCCGACACCCTGGTTTCGCTGGGCGTGAACGCCACCGTGCGTCGCAACCGCGGCACCGACATCGATG
The DNA here is from genome assembly GCA_964344425.1 of uncultured Bifidobacterium sp. Taxonomy (GTDB): domain Bacteria; phylum Actinomycetota; class Acidimicrobiia; order Acidimicrobiales; family Ilumatobacteraceae; genus F1-20-MAGs119. Next base: position 9,984 of record CAYFNP010000036.1, read on the forward strand.
CCGCGTGCGGGCAACTCGCCGCGGGCCAGACGATTACACCCGTCAGTTTCGGTCGCGACGACCGGTAGCAAGTGGCCGGAAGAGGCCTAGGACCGCAGGTACTTCGGGTTCGCCACGCGCAACTTGTCGACAACCGAGTCGAAGACGAACGCCTCGACAGCTGCGTCGACGACACCCGGTTGACCGCCGTCGAAGTCGCCACGGCGAATGCGAAGGGCGAGATCGGCATCCGAGCTGCAACCCAAACGCGCAAGACCCACTTCGTGGCGTTCGCGCTGATCGGGACCCATCTGAATCTCGCGTTCCACCATCGCG
>CAYFNP010000037.1:0-10236 GCA_964344425.1 uncultured Bifidobacterium sp.
GTCGTCGAGGCCAGCCGTGCCGGAGGGTGGGTGGCATGGTGCGCACCCACGGCACCCAACGTGCGTGCACTGCACGACGCGGGATGGGGTCTCGACCGTTTGGTGTGCATCGACCCCGCCAACCGGTGGATCGATTGTGCCGATGTGTGCATCGGTGGATTCGAGATTCTCGTCGTTGCGTTGCCGACACATCTTCCCGCCCGTGACGTGCGACGGCTCTCAAGTGTCGCTGCACGGAGCAACGGCATTGTCGTTGCCATCGGTAACCCGTTGCACCGTGCATTGTCGGCCGACGTCGAATTCCGGGTCGAACACAGCGAATGGTCGGCAGTCGGCGCCGGCCATCTGCAGACGCACGACATGCACGTCAACCTTGCCGGTCGACGTGTCGTCGAATCGCGGCGCTTCACCGTCACCCTCGGCTCGTCGTCATGAACGCGCACGACAACCGTGTCGCGGTGGTCAGGCTGCTCCATCCCGACGGCAGGGCCGTTCACCGTCTCGCCCAGGCATTCGTCGACATCACGCCGGTGATCGAGGTCATCGACGACTCGCAGTTGCTCATGCCCATGCGCGGTCCGGTGCGCTATTTCGGTGGCGAAGACGCGGTCGTCCAGCGCATCGTCGGTGTGGCAACCGGCGTCCACGAAGGCGGTTTCGGGGTCGGTGTTGCATCGGGTCGTCTCGCCGCTCAAATCGCGGCGGTGCGCGATGCACCGTGGATCATCTCCATCGATGCGCATCACCGTTTTCTCGCCGACCAGCCCGTGTCGGTGTTGACGCGTTTCGCCCACGTCGACTCCGATGTGGTGTCGCTGCTCGAACGTCTCGGTTTGCGCACGCTCGGTGCGGTTGCGGGCGTCGAGCGCGATCTTCTCGTCGACCGTTTCGGTCCGACGGGTTCCGACATCCACGTGCTCGCCGGTGGCGGTGACCTGCACGAGCCGTGGAGCGAACCTTTGCCCACCGAGTGCTTCGTCGAGTCGCACCACGATGACCCGCTCGAGGCCGTCGACCTGGTCGTTGTCGCTGCGTCACGGCTCGTCGACCTCGTCACCGAACAGCTCGCACCGCGGGGGCTCGTGGCCTGTCGCGTCATCGCGGCATTCACCACCGACCACGGAGAAACCTGTGTGCGTGCGTGGTATCACCCGCAGGGTTTCGATGCCGTATCGCTGACCGAGCGACTGCGGTGGCAGGTCGAAAAGTGGCTCGATGAACGACTCACGTCCGGTGTCACGCACGCATCGATCGACGTGCAGTCGACGCGCACCCGTCATGCCACCCAGTTGGGTCTGTGGGGCGGCCATCGTGAGTCCGATCGCGCCGCGTGGTCGGCAATCGCACGGTTGGTCAGTCTGGCCGGGGAAGGCGTGCGCATGCCCGAGTGGCGGGGAGGCCGTGATCCGATGCGGCAGTTCGCGCTGGTTCCCGCCGCGCGGGTCGAGCTGCGCGACATCGATTCCGCGCGTCGACGCGTCACCCCGGGCGAGGTGCACCCCGAGGGTTGGACGGGCGCACTCGCCGGCGTGGTTCCCGTTGTTCCCATCGAACCGCACCGCGGAGTCGAGGTGATCGATGCAACGGGGACGGCCGTCGTGGTCACCGGTCGCCATCTGTTCTCCGCGGCTCCCGCAACCATCGTCGACGGTGTGCGACGTTTCCGCGTGGTGCAGTGTTTCGGTCCGTGGCCCGTCGAAGAGCGATGGTGGGATGCGACGCGGCGACGCCGGGTGGCGCGAATGCAGTGCATCGTCGCTCCGTGCAACACCGACCAGGAACGAGCCCTGGATTCAGTTCCGGAACAAGCGTGGCTCCTCGTCATCGAGAACGGCACGTGGTGCGTGGTCGGTACCCACGACTGAGACATCGGTGTCGTGGGTACAGGAATGCTGAGATACTGAAGCGGTGTCCGTCGACGATCTGCTCGCATTGCTGCAGGGCCACGATCCCGTCGACGAACGCGAACGCGAATCGCTGCAAACTTTCCGTGACACGGTCGTACGACTGGCCGACCCGTGCAACGAGCACGCCGACACGACACACGTCACCGCCTCGGCCCTTGTCATCGGGTCGCGCGGAACGGTGTTGCACCTGCACAAACGCTTGAACATGTGGCTGCAGCCCGGCGGACACATCGAACCGGGGGAGACCCCGGCCGACGGGGCACTGCGCGAGGCGCGCGAAGAGACCGGCCTCGTCGTTGGGCACCCGAACGCCGGCCCGGTGTTCTTCCATCTCGACGTGCATCCCGGCCCGCGTGGTCACACGCATCTCGACCTGCGCTACCTGCTGCTGGCCGGCGACGATGACCCTCGGCCCGCCGAGGGCGAAAGCCCCGATGCCCGTTGGTTTTCCTGGGACGAAGCCCGTGGGGTGGCCGATGCGGGTCTGGCGGGGGCACTTGCCCGCGCACAGGAGATGAAGCGAACATATGTTCGCTAGCCTGCACTCCCTATGGAGGGTGCAGGGGGGAATCCGCACGCAGGTGTTCTCGACAGCTACGGCTTTCATGCCGTTCACGTGTCGTGGACCGAACTCGAGCGTCGGTTGTCCGACGCTCCGCGTGCATCGCGATCGGTTGCACCCAACGGTGGAGGTGACGGACCCGCGTTCGGTGCAAAACGCGCACCGTACGTCGCCCCCGGCGAACTGCACTACGTGCCGGCGGCAACCGCCTATGCCGAGTTGCATTGTTTGTCGCACTACTCGTTCCTGACCGGGGCGTCATCTCCCGAACATCTCGTGCACACCGCGGTCGCACTCGGGTTGCACGGGGTGTCGATCACCGATCGCAACGGCTTCTACGGCGTCGTGCGTTTCGCCGAGGCCGCGCGCGAGTTCGGACTACCCACCGTGTTCGGTGCCGAACTCACGCCGGTGCTCGGCGGCAACGTGGTCGTACTCGCCCGTAATCCCGCGGGCTACGCGCGCCTCGCTCGGGCAATCACCGGTGCGCAACTCGCCGGCACAAAGGGCAACCCCGCGTATTCACTCGACGACCTCGCCGCGGGTCGCGGTGACTGGTGGGTGTTGACGGGGGGCCTCGACGGTGCCGTCACGCGTCAACTCGTCGACAACGGACCCGCGGCGGCCGAACACGTGCTGCGCCAGATGACGGGTGTCTTCGGTGCCGAACGCGTGCTCGTCGAACTCGTCCACCACGGCGATCCGCTCGATGTCGCGCGCAACGACGCCCTGGTGCGCATCGCCGAACGCGCCGGTGTCGGATGCGTGGCAACGAACCACGTGCACTATGCGTCCGCCGCACAGTTTCCGTTGGCCACTGCAATGGCGGCCATTCGTCGTCGCAGTTCGCTCGACCAGGTCGACCATCTCCTGCCGCACGCGGCCAGTGCACTCATGCGGTCGGGTGCCGAACAGGACAGGATGTTCTCGCGTTATCCGGGTGTCGTGGCGCGCAGTGCCGACATCGCCGCCGACTGCGCCTTCGACCTTTCCCTCGTTGCGCCGAAGCTGCCGCCGTTTCCGTGTCCCGGCGGTATGAGCGAAATGTCGTACCTGCGTCATCTCGTCATCCAGGGGGCGACGCGGCGCTACGGCCCGGCCCCGACATCGAACGACGACACGCTGTCGTTGCGTGCACGTGCATGGTCGGTGGTGCGCCACGAACTCGACGTCATCGAATCACTGGGTTTCGCCGGCTACTTCCTCGTGGTGTGGGACATCGTCGAGTTCTGCAACCGCAACGACATCCTCTGTCAGGGCAGGGGCAGCGCGGCCAACAGCGTGGTGTGTTACTCGCTCGGCATCACCAAGGCCGATGCGGTGGCACTCGGCCTGCTCTTCGAGCGTTTTCTCTCGCCCGAGCGCGACGGTCCTCCCGACATCGACATCGACATCGAAAGCGGTCGTCGTGAAGAGGTCATCCAGTACGTGTACGACCGTTACGACCGGATGCACGCCGCACAGGTGGCCAATGTCATCACCTACCGGCAACGCTCGGCGGTGCGCGATGCATCAAAGGCGCTGGCGGCCGGCGATGTCGACCCCGACCAGCCTCCCGTCGAGGTCGCCGCTCTCGCCGTTCAACTGCTCGACCATCCGCGGCATCTCGGTATCCACTCGGGTGGCATGGTCATCTGCGACCGTCCCGTCAGCGAGGTCTGTCCGGTCGAGTGGGCGACGATGGAGAACCGCAGCGTTCTGCAGTGGGACAAGGACGATTGCGCCGCGGCGGGTCTCGTGAAGTTCGACCTGCTCGGCCTCGGCATGTTGTCCGCGTTGCACAACGCCGTCGACTTCATCGCCGAACACAGGGGAGAACCACTCGATCTCGCCGGCCTGCCGCAGGAAGACGAGGTGTACGCGATGCTGTGTCGCGCCGACACGGTGGGTGTGTTCCAGGTCGAGTCACGCGCACAGATGGCGACCCTGCCGCGGTTGAAACCACGCAGGTTCTACGACCTTGTTGTCGAGGTTGCGCTCATTCGTCCGGGTCCGATCCAAGGAGGTTCGGTGCACCCGTACATCCGTCGGCGCAACGGACAAGAGCCCGTCACCTACCTGCACCCGCTCCTCGAGAATTCGCTCGGCAAGACGCTCGGTGTGCCGCTGTTCCAAGAACAGTTGATGCAGATGGCCATCGACGTCGCGGGATTCAGCGCCACCGAGGCCGACCAACTGCGTCAGGCGATGGGGTCCAAGCGGTCGCGGGCGCGTATGGAGCGTTTGCGGGCGCGCCTCTACGAGGGAATGGCCGAGCGCGGTATCGCGGGCGAGACCGCCGACATCATTTTCGACAAGATGCAGGCGTTCGCCAACTACGGCTTTCCCGAAAGCCACTCGGTCAGCTTCGCCTATCTCGTCTATGCGTCGGCGTGGATCAAGTATCACGAACCGGCCATCTTCTGTGCGGCGTTGCTGAACGCACAACCGATGGGTTTCTGGTCGCCGCATTCACTCACACGCGACGCGCGACGTCATGGCGTGGTCGTCAACACACCGTGCATCAACGCGTCGGGTGCACTCGCGGGTCTTGAACCCGATCCCGCGTCGACCGGTGGTCTTGCCGTGCGTCTCGGGCTGTCGTCCGTGCGAGGTATCGGACGTGGGTTGGCCGACGACATCGCGGCACGACGGCCGTACGTCGACATGGAAGACCTCGTGCGGCGCGTACCCGAACTGAACACGACCCAGGTCGAGTCGCTCGCCACTGCGGGGGCCTTCGCCGCATTCGGTGCGACTCGTCGCGATGCGTTGTGGGCCGCCGGCGCGGTTGCCCAATCGCGTCCCGATCGTCTGGCGGGCGTCACCACCGGCACTCGTGCACCGGTGCTTCCCGGCATGGCGCCCGTCGAAGAAGCGATCGCCGACCTGTGGGCCACGGGCATTGCACCCGACGGGCACCCGACCATCTTCCTGCGCGAGAAACTGCGCGAACTCGGTGTGCACACGGCCGACGAACTTCCCTCGGTCGCCGATGGTTCACGTGTCTTCGTGGCCGGTGTGGTGACCCACCGTCAACGTCCGATGACCGCGGGCGGTGCCACGTTCATCAACCTCGAGGACGAAACGGGCCTCATCAACGTGGTGTGTTCGAAGGGTTGCTGGGCACGTTTCCGCCCGGTTGCGCGCGATGCCCCCGCGCTGTTGGTGCGCGGCACCCTGCAGTGCACCGAAGGTGTCGTGAACATCGTCGCCGAACACCTGTCGGCACTGGTTGTTCCGGTCGGACTCGCCTCGCGCGATTTCCGCTAGTTCTCTTCGGGCACGGTGCGTTGGACGATGTCCCAGGGTTCGGCCGGTGGTCCGTTCGTGACGACGTCGTGCACCAGTGTCGGCAGGTGCAACGGGGCGAAGAACGTCGTTTCGGGTTCGGCGGCGAGTTCGTCGAGGCTCCACCAGCGCAGGTCGACCAGATATTCGGCACGCAACTGTTCGACCGAAAGAGCGGGAGTGGGTTCGAAGCGATCGGTGCGCACCAGGTAGACGCGTTCACGTTGGCCGTCCCACTTGCCGTCGATGAAGGGAATGATGTGCGTGCGCGTCCAGAGATGGTTCCCGATCGAGGGTGGCACGAGGCCGATCTCCTCGCGCAGTTCGCGCACCAAACCTTCGTGGTGAGACTCGCCGGGTTCCAGCCCGCCTCCCGGCAACACCCATACGGAGCGCGCGGGGAACGCCAGATGGGCGAGCAGGACCCGGTCGTCGGTGTCGATGACGAGAGCGCGCACCGCTTCGCGGATGCGCAGTCCGTCAGTCAAAGTCGGTGGTGGCGATGCGCTGCGCGTTGTACACCGGTGCCTTGGCGTCGATGCGGTACTTCATCGTCTCGGCGCCGGTGATGCCGTGTTCCTGGAACGTGTTGCGCATGTTGAAGTAGTTCTGGTGCAGGAAGTGCGCGGCGAGCGAAGGTGCATCGGTCCACAACTCGTACACCGAGATCGTGCCCGGCTCGCACGGGTCGCCAGCGAACACGTAGGCCTCGCAGCCCGGCTCTTCGTCGCGGGTTGCCTGCTGCAGCGGCTTTGTGGCCTCGAGCAGCGCCGCGCGCTTGGCGGGGTCGATGAAGATGCGTCCGGCGATGATGATCATGATTGCTCCGTTTCTGGTTTCATTCGTTCGGTTTGTCGTTCAGCCCGTCGTTGAAGGCCCGGTACGTGTCGTAGATGTCCTTGCAGGCATCGCACAACGGCAGTTGCTTCGGGTCGCGTGACGGTACCCACACGTGTCCGCACAGGGCCTCGAGGGGAGTTCCGTAGATGCGGGCCTCGAGCACTTTCGCCGCCGCCGACTCGCCGGGTTCGGTCTTCACGATGTGAGCCATCGCTGGTTCGCCCGTCTCGAGAACTTCCTCGGTTTGGGGTTCGACGCGCGCGGGCAGCACCGTGAGGGGGCCGTTCGACATGGCGTCAGTCAAGCACAGGGCGACTAGCCTTGTCGCATGCCGTTGTACGAATACCGATGCCCGTCGTGTGATGCCGCGTTCGAGTTGCGTCGTCCGATGAGCGAGGCGTCTCTGCCGGCCGCGTGCGCCTGTGGTGCCGAAGCCAAGCGTCGGTTGTCGGTGTTCGCCTCGGTCGGAGGCAGCGGTGAAACCTCTGCACCTGCGGCACCTGCACCGCGCGGGTGCGGCGGTGGCTGCGCGTGCCACTGACGACTCATCGATGATTCTTGTCGACGAGTGTCACTGGTGGTTTCGCGATCGTCGGTGGTGCCACATGGTCAGCGACGTCTCGTACGAAGAACTGCACGTGATGGCCGAGGCGCTGGGAATTCCGCGTCGCGGATTCCAGGGCGATCACTACGACGTGCCCGAGGAGTACCGCGGACGTGCCATTGAACTCGGCGCGGTGGAAGTTGGTAGTCGCGAATTGTTGTCGCGTCTGAAGGCAGCGGGCCTGCGTGTCAGCCCAGCCCGGCGACGTGCCGCGGGCACCACACTGCCCCCTGACCTGCGAAGTGCGCCGCGACCGTAGCGAAGCCCCGCACGCACCAGTCGATGAGAACGATGCCCGCTCGGTCGCAGACATCGGCGATGGCGAACCAGCGGTCGGCGTCGGCGGGGGACGGCGTGGCATCGGCCTCGACGGTCATCACGTAGCAGCCGGCCGCGAGGGGATTCGCCGACGCGACACCCGCGACGTGGTGGCCGATTGCGCGCCCCCACCGCGCGGGGTCGTCGTTCGAACGCACCGCGAAGTCGGAGCAGTGCAGACCCACGCCGACACGCGACGCATCGACCAGGAGAACGAGACACTGCGGCGCAAAGGGGCGTTTGACCGAGAGCGAGAACACGCTGAGCGCCTGTGATGTCGAGGAAATGGTGTCGAGAAAGGGACGCGGAACGTCAACGAGGGTGACCGCTTGGGAAGTCATCGCCGCAAACTAACGAGGGGGTGCGACGCAGTGGCCCTCGCTCAGACCGTGCTGTAAGCGACGAGGAATGCGACCACGCCAACCGCGATGGGAGCCACGTATCCCACCCACGGAGCAAATGTGCGTCCGCGCGGGGGAATGAGAACGAGACCGCATGCCGCGCCGCCGAGGAGACCACCGATGTGTCCGCCGATCGAGATGCCGGGGATGGTGACGGTGATGACGAGGTTGATGAGCAGCGTGATGCCGAGTCCGGTTTGCAGTGGGTTGATGCCGCGCTGACGCATGCCGACCGCCGCGAGCCCCATCAATCCGAACACTGCACCCGATGCCCCGCCCGACAGGGCCCACGGCGAGGCGATGAGGGCGCCGGTGCTGCCTGCGAGCAGCGATGCGAAGTAGGCGAGGCCGAAACGCACGCGACCGAGTTCACGCTCGAGCAACGTACCGAGTTGGTACAGCAGGAACATGTTCATTCCGATGTGGAAGAGACCGAAGTGAACGAAGCCGTTCGTGACGAGGCGATACCACTCGCCGTTGTAGAGGAATCCCTTGTAAAGACCGAGACGGATCGTGTTCTCTGAGAGTTCACCGCCACCACCGAGGTTGATGCCACCGACGTTCGTGAAGATGAACACGATCACATTCAGGGCGATGATGGCCTTGGTCACGAGAATCGGCTGGCCGGCGTTCCAGTACGTCGCGCGCGTGCGCGCCGACGGTCGATCGCGGCGAACGCAGTCGAGACACTTCGAACCAACGTCTGCCTGCACGAGACAGTCGCCGCACGCGGGTCGTCCACAGCGCGTGCAACTCCGCCCGGTCAGTCGGTCGGGGTGGCGCGTGCAGTGGGGAAGCGGCGGGGGAGGAAGGTTCATGGGTGCGTTTACGGCGCTTGTTCGGCAGTTGCGCGATTGGCGAGATACCACGCAACGGTTGCCTCGAGACCCTTGCGGAACTCCATCTGTGCGGTCCAACCGAGCGCACGTTCCGCCCGTGACGCGTCGACCCGGCGACGGGGTTGGCCGTCGGGTTTCGTCGAATCCCACACCAGATCACCGGTGAAGCCGACGACGTCGGCGATGGTTTCGACCGTCTCGCGAATCGTGATTTCGCGGTTCGTCCCGAGGTTCAGCGGTTCGGGCGATTCATGGACTTCGGCGGCGAGAACGATGGCGGCGGCCGCGTCGTCGACGTAGAGGTACTCGCGGCTCGCTGCACCGGTTCCCCACACGTGCACCTTGTCGCTGCCCGACTCCTTTGCCTCGACGCATTTCTTGATGAGCGCAGGAATCACGTGGGACACGTCGGGGTGGAACTTGTCACCCGGACCGAAGAGGTTCGTCGGAATGAGATAGGCGAATCGTTGGCCGTACTGCTGGGCATTCACCTGCGCGTGGATGAGCAGGGCCTTTTTCGCGATGCCGTACGGCGCGTTCGTCTCTTCCGGATAACCGTCCCAGAACGACGACTCGCGGAAGGGCACCGGAGTGAATTTGGGGTACGAGCACACGGTGCCGAGCAGGACGGTTTTTTCGATTCCCGAACGGCGGCAGGCCTCGATGACGTGGGTGCCCATGAGAAGGTTGTCGAGATACAGAGGTGCCGGTGCGGCCTGGTTGTAGCCGATGCCGCCGACACGTGCAGCGAGGTGGATGACGTGGGTGGGTCGGTGTGCGGCGAGCATCGACTCGGCCGCGCCGGGCACCGTGAGGTCGTACTCGGCCTTGCGCGGGGCCGCGACATTTGCGCCGCGCCGACGCAACTGTTCCACCACGACGCGGCCCAGGAATCCGTTGCCGCCCGTGACGAGCACGGGACGCGAACTCCAGAAGTCGCTCATGCCCACTGATGGTAGGGCGCGGACGGGCACAATGGATGGGTGCGCGTCGCCCTCACCCTCGAGCAGTGCTGGCACGACGTGCCCGGAGGTACGGGCGTCTACGGAGTCGAACTTGCGCGGGAACTCGGTCGTTTGGGCGATGTCGAAGTCGTTGGTGTCGCGGGCCGTCACCGGCGGCCGGCGACCGCGGGGTTCGCGCCGTCCGCTGCCACGCGTGCCCTGCCGCTTGCGGGGCCGTTGCTGTATGAATCGTGGTTGCGGCTCGGGTGGCCGCGCGTCGAGGCCGCGACGGGCGACGTCGACGTGGTGCACGCCACCAGCATCATCCCGGCCGCGACGCGGCGACCGCTCGTGGTGACGGTGCACGATCTCGCGTTCCTGCACGAGCCCGCGCACTTCACTCGCCGTGGAGTCGACGTCTTCACGCGCAGCATGAAGGTCATCAAGCGACGGGCCGCTCGCGTCATCTGCGTCTCACAGGCGACGATGGACGATTGTCTCGAACACGGATTCGACGCCGAGCGTCTGCGATGCGTACCGAACGGCGTGCG
>CAYFNP010000038.1:0-10114 GCA_964344425.1 uncultured Bifidobacterium sp.
CAGAATCGTCCGGTGTCGGCAACACTGTGCGCGTGGGGGCGACGCAGACCGACGAACGATCCGGGGCGCCGGTTCGCATCGCACGGCTGGGTCTGCGGGCACGCACGCTCGTTTCCTTCGGCCTGATTGCAATCGTCACCTCACTCCTCGCCGGAGTTGCCACGTACTCCTTCAGCCGATCGAACCTGGTCGACCAAAGAATCGAGGCGACCAGAACCCAGGCATTCGCCAACGCGCAGTTGATGCGCACCTACCTGCAGTCCCGACGAAACCTTGCAGGGAGCCTCATCACCACGATCCGGACGGAAACTCGCGGCTATGCAGTTCTGCGCGTCGCGCCGCAAGACTTCTATTACGCCAGCGATCCCCTGCGCTTTACTCAGACAGACCTTCCGGAATCCCTGAAGCGTGAGGTCAACGCTGGTCGCGCCGCGACACAACGATTCGACCTCGACGGCGAGTTGTATCAAGCAATCGGTGTCCCCATGCCCGCAGTCGGTGCCGACTATTACGAGGTCTTCCCTCTGCGCGACACCCAACGGACGCTCGGTTTCATTCTGAGTGCTCTTCTCGCCGGCCTCATCGTCGCAACGGCCACCGCAACCAGCCTCGGATGGTTCACGTCGCGTCGCCTGCTGCGTCCCGTCAGTCGCGTCGCCAACGCCGCGGCCGACATCGCCGGGGGTCGCCTGGATGCCCGACTCGAACCCGAGGAAGATCCCGACCTCAACCGGCTCGCCATCACGTTCAACGAGATGGCCGACGTCGTGCAGGAAAGGATCGAGCGCGAGGTTCGATTTGCAAGCGACGTCAGCCACGAGCTTCGCTCGCCGATCACCGCTCTCAGTGCCGCCGTCGAGGTACTCGCGGCGCGGCGCGAAGAGTTGTCGTCGAGGAACCAACAGGCACTCGACGTTCTGACAACGCAGGTGCGACGGTTCGACAGAATGGTGATCGATCTGCTCGAGCTGTCCCGACTCGACTCGGGCACCAGCACCCCGACCATCGAGACCTTCGATCCCGCCGACTTCGTGCGTCGCGTCGCGCAACGTTTCGGATTCGGCGCCGTTCCGATCACCGTGTCGGGTCTTGTTCACAATGAACTGCGCACGGACAGGCTCCGTCTCGAGCGCATCCTCGTCAACCTTCTCGTCAACGCCCGCGAGCACGCGGGCGGACCGGTTTCCATCCGCATCGACGGACGATCGACGAGCATCGTTCTCTCCGTTGCCGACGAGGGACCCGGCCTGCCATCAGCAGAGCGCGAACGCGTCTTCAACCGTTTCGCGCGAGGTTCGGGTGCCGCGCGCGGGACGGGTACCGGTCTGGGCCTGGCCATTGCGCGCGAGCATTCCATTGCGCTTGGCGGTCGACTGACGATCGAAGACAACGAGCCGCGCGGTCTTCGGTTCCGACTGGAACTTCCCCTCGAACCGAACGACCGGACAAGGACGACGTGAGACAGCTACTCCGCCTCGCTGCCACCGCCACCGCAGTGCTCCTCGTCGTCTCGTGCGGACCACAGGCACAGGATCAGGCGACGCTTCTCCGCGGCGTGCCGTCCGACCTCACGGCACCGACCACGACCTCGACCACGACGACGACCGTGCTTCCCGCGCCGACAACCACCGCGGTGCCGTCAGAAGGCGTGCTGTTGCACCTGGTCACCGAGGATGACATCCGCCCCGTCCTGCGCAACATGCCGGTCAACCCGAGTCCTCAGCAAGTCCTCGACGCACTGATCGCCGGCCTTCCGGCCGGCACCTTGTCGTTCCCCATCAGAAGCGCCCTCCCGCCGAACCTCGATGCGACGGTCACGGTCGAACGCGGACTCGCAATCGTCGACACAGACGAGTCGCTTCTCACGGACATCTCGCCACTCGATCAACGTCTCGCAATCGGCCAGATCGTCCTCACCTTGACGTCCCGACCGGGCATCGGTCAGGTGAGTTTCCGCGTCGCGGGTGAACCTCGGGCCGTTCCCCGCGCAGGCGGAGACTTGGCCCCGCCCGACGAGCCCGTCGCCTACGACGACTACTCGGCGCTGCTGTCACCCGGCATCATCACGGCAGACGGTCAATAACCCCATACAGTCAATAACCAAGGCGTTCGACGCGCGACGGCTTGCGTTGCCAGTCCTTGTCGACAACGACTCGTAGCTCGAGGAAGGCGCCCTCGGCCATCTGGGAACGCACTGCTTCGCCGACTTGTTTGAGCAACGATCCACCCTTGCCGATGACCATGCCCTTTTGGCTTTCACGCTCGACCACGATCTCGCACCTCACTACCGGCCATTCCCAATCGGTCACCCGAGTGGCGATGGAATACGGCAGTTCGTCGCGCGTGAGGCGAAGAAGTTCTTCACGCACCAACTCGGCCACCCACTCTTCCTCGCTGACGTCTCCGGCAGTTTCAGGGGGATAAAACCACGGCCCGTCCTGCGAACACGCAATCAGGGCATCGAGAAGAGCGTCGATGCCCTTGCCCGTCTTCGCGGAAATCGGGAAGTACTCGTCGGCTTCCAACGCCGACACCTGCGAGAGCTGCCTCAGCACCGCTTCGGGTGCGATTCGGTCGCACTTGTTGACGACCACGAAGAACTTCGACCCCGCGCGCCGCAACGGAACGTTCTGTGCCACCCACTCGTCGCCCTTGCCGAACCCCTTTTCGGCATCGACGACGAGCACAACGACGTCGACGTCGTCGGTGCTCGACAGCGCCGTCGCGTTCACGCGTTCACCCAGTGCCGTCACGGGCTTGTGCAGGCCCGGGGTGTCGACGAACACGACCTGAGAATCCCCCTTGGTCACCACGCCATGGATGCGCCTCCGAGTGGTTTGAGGTTTGTCGGAAACGATGGTCACCTTGTGACCGACGATGCGGTTCACCAGCGACGACTTGCCGACGTTCGGTCGTCCGACGACTGCGACGAAAGCCGATTTCATTTGCCCACGAGTTCGGCGAGAATCGGCGCGAACGCGTCAAGATTCGCCTCGAAGACCGTGTAGTGGCTGATTCCGGTGGCGTCACGCCGATTGAGCATCTGTTCGACGCACTGCGCAACCGTGCCGATGACAACGTGTGGGATGTCGAGGGAATCGACGGGGTTGTCGAGGCCGTACCCGCGTGCCACCTTCTCCATCATCGGCATTCGGTCTGAAGTGACGAAGACATTCGTCAGGTTGGTGTGCAGTTCGATGCGGTCAATGCGGTCGCCCGCGGCCCGACGCACCCATGCGAGTTTCTGTTCGGTTGCGGCACCGGTGGCATTCGCAGCAGATTCGCGACCGACCTTGCCTGCGGACATGTTCGGCACCAGAGACACGATGTCTGCCTTCTTCGCCGCCAAGGTGAGCACGCGCTGTCCGCCTCCCCCGACCAGAATCGGCGGACCGCCCGCCTGCACGGGAAGCGGGTCGTTTGGCGTCGCCGAGAGTCGATAGTGACGACCGTCGAAATCGGCGTGCTCGCCCGACCAGCAGGCGCGCAACACGTCGATGGCTTCGCCGAGACGTTCGATGCGCGTGCCAACGCCGGCGAACTCCTGGCCGATCGATACGTGGTCGGCCTCGAGCCAACCCGCACCAATGCCGAGCTCGAGACGACCACCGCTCAGCAGATCGAGCGTTGCTGCATCACGCGCCACGAGCGCGGGATGAACCGATTCGTTGTCGATCACCAGCGTTCCGAGCCGGAGACGAGACGAGAGACCAGCGACGAAGGACAGCCCGACGAGCGGAGAGAAGCCTTTCGACCCGCGGTGTTGGGGCATGTGAATCATGTCGTAGCCCTCGGCGTCGACCCGCGTTACGAGGTTTCTCCAGTCGCGCGCCGACGGTGCGCCCGACGTCATGACGCTGAAGCGGAATGGCCTGATCGGGACGCCCACGGGTGACAGACTAAGCGCATGGCGACCGCGTCACCCCTCGACCCGAAGCGTTGGTTCGACCGCATGCAACCCCAGACCCTGCAGATCGCTACGTGGTTGCTGTACCTGAACGGACTCTTTCTCCTCGTTGACCTCGTCGACCGCAGCGACTATCTCGGTTACTTCCGCGACAGGTACGGATTCGGGTTCCTGATCGGCCTCGCCGCAGTGGCGGCCCACGCGGGTGGCGGATGGCTGATGGCCAATGATCGAAAGCTGGGCTGGAAGATTGCCGTGGTCGCTTCGTTCCTTCCCTTCGTGCTGCGGTTCGTCGCCTACACCGACATCGAATCCCGCAGTCCGCTCTCGTTCGGCCTGTACCGCAAACTGACCGGGGGCAGCACCCTGAATGCGATCTTCGAAATCGCCCTGTGCGCGCTGCTTCTGCACCCTCACAGCCGTCAACACCAGAAGATCTGGTACCGCTAGCGGGTTTCGCCCGCACCACTGCACCGTGCGAGACTCTCCGCATGGCAACAGTGATCAACGGAATCGATGGTTTGAAGTCCGCAGTGGGTAACCACCTCGGTTACAGCGGGTGGATGACCATCACCCAGGAACGTGTCAACCAGTTCGCCGAGGCAACCGGCGACCACCAGTGGATCCACGTCGACGTCGAACGCGCGAAGTCCGGACCCTTCGGTGCACCGATCGCCCACGGCTATCTCACGCTCTCGCTTGGTCCGGTGCTTCTGCCCGAAATCTTCACAGTCAGTGGAATTTCGATGGGCGTCAACTACGGCGCGAACAAGATTCGCTTCATGTCACCCGTACCGGTCGGTTCGAAACTGCGTGCGGGCGCGAAGATCGTCGCCGTCGACGACGTCGCCGGCGGCGCGCAGGTCACCATGGAGGCGACGTTCGAAGTCGAAGGTGCGGCCAAGCCCAGTTGCGTGGCCGAAATCATCTTCCGCTACTACAAGTAGCGACGTAACGCCGTCCGAGTCAGACGAACTCGGGCATCACCTTTGTCGCGAGCAACTCGAGCGTCTCGGTGTCGGGATAGTCCGCGCACCACGGGATGAATCCGGTGCATCCAAGCGACACGTACTTTGCGATCTTCTCGGACACCTGCTCGGGTGTTCCGACGAGGTTGTTGGCCGTCCAGTTCTCCACGGTGTCGCCCCACAGGCCACCGCGCTCGCGCTGGGCAACCTCGCGCTCGGTCGATCGGATGAACACTTCGGGTGACCACGTCTTGCGGATCTCGGATTCGTCCCGCCCGACCGCAGCACAGTGGCCCTTCAGGATTTCACGCTTGCGGGCCCACTCTTCGGGTTGACCTCCGAAGTTCGAGCAGTCGGCGTGCTCGGCAACGACACGCAGCGTCAGTTGTTCGCCACCGCCGCCGATCCACACGGGAGGTGTCGGCTTCTGCAGTGGCTTTGGGTCGCAGTTCGCGCGGACCATCTTGTAGTACTTGCCGTCGTAGTTCGTCTCGACGTTCGTCCACATCGACTTCACGATCTCGACCGACTCACGCAGCATTCCGATGCGGTCCTTCGGCTTGGGAAACTCGTAGCCGTAGCCGCGGTATTCGTTCTCGTACCAGCCGGCGCCGATGCCCCATTCGAGGCGACCGTCAGAGATGACGTCGAGGGTCGAGGTGATCTTCGCAAGCAGACCGGGGTTGCGGTAACTGTTGCAACCAACCATCTGTCCGAGACGGATCCGTGAAGTGCGCTGTGAAATGGCCGCCATCGTGGTCCAACATTCGAACACCGCCTCGTGCGCCGGTCTCGGAACGTTATGGAAGTGGTCGTACACCCATATCGAGTGGAATCCCAGACGCTCGGCGAGAAGTGCCACGTCGACTGCCGTTGCCCACTTCTGCCTGTCGTCGTCGATCGACACAAGTTCCATCTTCCAGCCCTGGGGCATGAAGACGCCGAAGATCGGTTTCGTGGAGTTGTGAGAAGGGTGCACGGCCATGGTGCAACCCTAGACATGGCGCAACCCTAGAGCGGTAGTTCGCCCGTCGCCTTCTTCGTCGTACCGAAATCCTTGAACGCGGCGATCGTCCGTTGAGCGATGCGCATCTGGTGGATTTCGTCGGCGCCGTCGGCGAATCGACTCCAACGGGCCTGTTGCAGCATGCCCGCCAGCGGAGTGTCGGTCGAGTAGCCGAGAGCCCCGTGCACCTGGATGGCGCGGTCGATGATGCGCCACAGGCTGTTTGCCACGAAGTGCTTGGCCATCGAAACCTCGGCCACGAAGTCCATCTTGTGTTCGATCTTGTACGCGGCGTGAAGCACCATCAGCTTGCACTGGTAGAGCTCCATCGTGGAGTCGGCGATCATCCACTGGATGCCCTGCTTTTCGGCGAGAAGCGAGCCGTGCGAATACCGCTCGAGCGAACGCTGCACCATCATGTCGAGCGCGATCTCGGCCTGGCCGATCCATCGCATGCAGTGTGCGAGACGTGCCGGTCCCAATCGGTACTGACCGAGGAGGTGCCCTTGCCCACGGCCGCCGAGCATGTTCGCTGCGGGCACACGGAGGTCCTCGAGGAGGATCTCGCAGTGGTTGTGGCCCCCCGACATCGTGTGCACGTCGCGCACGATGTTCCAGCCCTCACTGGGAAGGTCGACGATGAAGCAGCTGTTCGCCGCCTGCGGAATCTCGGGGTCCTCTTCCGTGCGTGCCACCAACAGCGCGAACTTCGCGCCGCGAGCACCCGAGATGAACCACTTGTGGCCGTTGATCACCCACTCGTCGCCGTCCTTGTACGCGAACGTCTTGATGAGCGTCGGGTCGCTGCCCGCCACTTCGGGTTCCGTCATGGCGAAGCAGGAACGGGCGGTGCCTTCGCACAACGGCCGCAGGTACTTCTCCTTTTGTTCGTCGGTACCCCAGTGCAACAGCGTGTGCTGGTTTCCTTCGTCGGGCGCCTGGGCATTCAACACGAACGGACCAATGCCAACTTTCGCGGCCTCGGCCGACACCGCGGCCATTGCGGTGGGTCCAAGACCCATGCCACCCCATTCCGCCGGCATGTGGGGCAACCAGAGACCGCGCTCTTCCTTTGCCTCTTTGCGCAGGCGGACGATGGTCTTCACAACCTGGGAACGGTCGTTCTGGTCGATTGCCTCCCATGCGGGACGCACCGATTCGTCCATGAAGCGCCGCACCTTCAGGCGGATGTCTTCGACGTCCTGCGGAAAACTGAAATCGATCACGTGAACTCCCCCGGTTCGGTGCGTGTGACACGCGACCCCATTCTTGCCCTCGGTCGAAGTGGGCGGCAACCCGAATGCGTTCTAGCCTGCAGACGTGTCGATGCCGGATGGTCGCCTTCCCCAAGGTGAGGAAAAGGTCAAGGCCGTTCGGGTGATGTTCGACACCATCGCGCCGCGCTACGACCTCGTCAACCGCATCATGACGTTCCGCTTGGACACCCGCTGGCGGAAACGAGCGGTCCGCACCCTCGCCCTGCCGGCGGGTTCGACCGTCATCGATCTCGCCGCGGGTACCGGCGACTTGTGCATCGACCTGCGCCGCGCCGGACACGCGCCCGTGGCGTTCGATCTCAGTTTCGGCATGCTCGCGGCCGACCGCAGCCAAGAGCCACGCGTTCAGGCCGACATCCTGCGATTACCACTTCCCAACGCGTCGGTCGACGGTGCGACGTGCGGGTTTGCTCTGCGCAACCTGGTCGATCTCGGCGCATTCTTTACGGAACTCGCGCGCGTGGTCCGCCCTGGTGGCCGCATCGCCCTGCTTGACGTCGGCATTCCACACAACCGCCTGGTTCGTATGGGCAACAACATCTACTTCGGCAAGGTGGTTCCGCGGATCGGCGCGATGCTGTCCGACGGCCCCGCTTATCGCTATCTCCCAAAGAGCGTGGCGTACCTTCCGCCGCGTCAGGATCTCCTCAACCTGTTGCGTGCTGCCGGCTTCGCCGACGCAACTCACGAGCAACTCTCCGGTGGTCTCACGCAGTTGCTGTGCGGAACAAGGAACCCATGACCCTTGCGTCGTGGTCGGCGTCCGTCGATCGGGTGATCGACCTCAATGACATCGCTCGCGATCACGGCGTTCTCTTCGTTCGTGACGGAGTAGGAGTGGCCGGCGTCGGCAACGTCGCCAACGCGACCTCGGCCGACATCGACGACGTTCTTCGTTCGGTCACCATCGGTGGCTCGGGCATCGCTCCGGTCGCGATCGGGACACTGCCCTTCGACCCCTCCCAGCCGGGCTACCTGCGAATTCCCGAAGTGTGCGTGCGCAAGTTCGCCGACGGCACGACGCAAGCCATCGCCGTTGCCGAAACCCCCTCCGACGCGCGTGCTCGACTCGAGGCATTCCTCCGTGACATCTCGCGCGAGGTTCCCCGCCCTCGACCCACCGCCTCGTCATTTCGCATCGAACCCCTGACGCCGATCGACGTGTATCTGAGTGCGGTCACGGCCGCGCGCGACGCAGTGCGCGAGGGACGAATCACCAAGGCCGTCATCGCCCGCAGTATCCGGGTCACATCGGACTCCCCGATCGACCTTCACGGTGTTCTTCTCCGTCTGCGCGCATCGTTCGGGTCGAGCTACCGCTACAGCATCGACGGCCTCGTGGGCGCTTCGCCCGAACTGCTCGTCGAGGTCGAGGGCGACACCGTGCGCAGCAACCCCCTGGCCGGCACTACGACGCGCACCGGAGACCCCGACACCGACCGTCGACTTGCCGAAGCCCTTCTCGCGAGCGAAAAGAACCAGATCGAACATCGCGTGGTGGTCGACATGGTCCACGACACCTTGTTGCCCCACTGCTCGTACCTCGACTGGGAGCCCGAGGCATCGGTGGTGCCCGTCGCCAACGTCCAGCACCTCGGCACCCGCGTCGAGGGTCGACTCAGCCGGCGCGTCCCCTCGGCACAACTCGCACGATTACTTGCACCGACGCCTGCACTCGGAGGTCATCCCCGTGACGCAGCAGTCGACCTCATCCAAAGCGTCGAAGGCATGGAACGCGGCAACTACGGAGGCGGAGTGGGTTGGTGCGACGCCTCAGGCGACGGAGCGTTCGCCGTCACCATCAGGTGCGCGGAATTCGCCGACGATCGCCGCTCTGCGACGCTGTTCGCGGGTGGTGGCATCGTTGCTGACAGCGAGCCCGAGTCCGAACTGGCGGAGACGCAGGCGAAGTTCCAGGCGATGCTGTCAGCGATCGTCCGTCCGTAACGCTCGCGTCAAGCCGACAACGCGGCGTCGACCGCGCAAACGATCGCGGTGTTGATGCGGTCGTGCACCTCGACGTTGTCGGTTCGGCCCGTGCGCACGACCGTGATCGTGGTGCCCGGCCGCGCGAGAGATGCGCGCAGTTCATCGACCGTCGTCGCCACCGCTGTTGCCACGCCGAAGGCCGCCCCGACGGAGGCCAGGTCGAGGCCGTGCGGAGTGCCGAACAGGACCCTGAATGTGTCGGCATCGACTTCGCGGGCTTGGGGTAGGAACGAGAAAATCGATCCTCCGTCGTTGTCGACAACGACGATGCGCAGTGTGCCCCGACGGTTTGCGAGGAGCGCCAGCGAACTCGAATCGTGGAGAAACGCGATGTCACCCAGATAGACGGTTGCCGTTCCGAGTTCACTCGCCACACCGACCGCCGTCGCGATGACTCCATCGATTCCGTTCGCGCCGCGGTTTGCGTAAACGAGCAGTCCGTCGCCCGTCGAGGCAAACCACTCGACGTCACGAATCGGCATCGACGAACTGACGACGCAAATCGGCGACACATGCGCAACCTCGCGTGCGATGGCCGGTTCGCACGGCCGGCCGGCGTTTGCGTCAAGGTCGTCGTCGAGAATCGACACGATGGCCGCCTCGGCAACGGCTTCAGCGGTACGCCACGACTGGCTCCAGTCGGCCGGGGCAGACGACCCGCGCTCGTCAGCCACGCGTGATGCCGCCGAGCAAAGCCGGTCGATCGTGTTGGCCACGTCCGCCTCGATGTGGTGTTCGACAACGTGATCGGGGTCCAGATAGGCGCCAGGTGAATGCACGACGATCTGTTCCGCTGTTGTTTCGCGCAGCCACTGGCCGAGAACCTTCGAGGCCGGAGGCGAGCCAAGTCGCAGAACCACCTCGGGTGCAAGTGCTCCCCTTGCGGATTTCGATCGGGCGATTCCGTCGAAATGGGCGACGATGTTGCCGCCGTCGACGCGCGTCCCGCTGCGGGGACAAGCAAGCA
>CAYFNP010000039.1:0-9778 GCA_964344425.1 uncultured Bifidobacterium sp.
GCGACCGCCAGCGGCAAGAGCACGGTGGCACGCCTGTTGCTGCGCTTTTACGACACGCAAAAGGGAACCGTCTCACTCGACGGCATCGACGTGCGGAACCTGCGTCTCGCCGACCTGCGCAAGGCCGTTGCGGTCGTGTTCGAGGACACGCTTCTCTTCAACGACTCGGTGGCCGCGAACATCGCCTTCGCCGACCCGAACACGCCTCAGGATCGCATCGAAGAGGCGGCTCGTCTCGCCGGTGCACACGACTTCATCACGGCTCTTCCCGACGGGTACGAAACGGTCCTGGGCGAACGCGGTTACTCGCTGTCCGGTGGTCAACGTCAGCGTGTCGCGATCGCGCGAGCCATCGTCGCCGACCCACGCGTGCTGGTTCTCGACGACGCCACCTCGGCGGTCGATCCTTCGAAGGAACACGAAATTCGCGGCGCGATGGCAACCGTGATGAAGGGACGGACCACGCTCGTCATCGCCCACCGTCCGGCGACGATTGCTTTGGCCGAGCGCGTCGCACTCCTCGACGAAGGGCGAATCGTGGCCCTCGGAACCCACGAGGAATTGCTGCGTACCAGTGCCCGTTACGGCGAGGTGCTCGCGGCCCAGCAACGTCGTGCCGAAGAAGCGGACGGCAGCAGGATTGCCTCCGCAGGGGTCGGTGACTGAACGTGTGGCGTGCGGGCGTCGGCCTGACCGACGAAGAGCGGGTGACGCGCGACGAGGCGCGGGGGCTACTCACGCGAACGCTGCGCATGGCATCGCCATTCCGCCGCACGATGCGAGCCGCTCTCGTCTGCGTGGTGACGGTCACCCTGTGCTCGCTCGCGGGGCCGGTCGTCATCCGACACGGCATCGACGCGGGAATCCGCGCAAAAGACACCGGCGCGCTGAACCTTGCGGTTGCGCTCTACATCGGCATCGTGATCGTTTCGTATTTGTTTGCACGGCTGCAGTACATCTTCATCAACAACGCCGGCGAGAACTTCTTGCGGCTGCTGCGCATCAAGGTCTTCGCGCAGATGCAGCGGCAGTCGATGAGTTTCTTCGACCGCGAGAAGGCCGGCGTGCTGGTTGCCCGCATGACGGCCGACATCGAGAGCATGGCCGAAATCGTGCAATGGGGCCTGTTGCAGTTCATTTCGTCGGCAATCCTCTTCGTGCTCGCCGTGGTGCTGTTGTTCGTCCTGTCATGGGAACTCACGATCGTCGTGCTCCTCGTCATGCCCTACATCTGGTTCGCGACCATCAAGTTCCAGCGCGACTCGAACAAGGCCTACCTGGCCGTGCGCGAGCGTGTGGGTGCGAATCTCTCGGCACTGCAAGAGAGCATCGCCGCGGTGCGCGTCATCCAGGCGTACGCCCGCGAGGAAGAACAGATCCGCAGGTTCCGTGCATCGAACCAGGCGTTGTACCGCACGCACATGAAGAGCGTGAAGGTCAGCACCTGGTACTTCGGCCTCATCGAGTTCTCCGGCGTCCTTGCGTCGGCGTTCATCGTCGGCATCGGCGGCTGGCTGGTGCACCGTGGTTCGGTGTCGGTCGGCACCGTGGTTGCCTTCGTGCTTCTGCTGTCGAACCTGTTCGACCCGGTTCAGCAACTTTCGCAGTTGTACAACACCATGCAGTCCGCGGGTGCGGCGTTGAAGAAGTTGTTCGGAATCCTGGACGCCGAGCCCGAAGTTGACGAACGGCCGGGTGCCGTCGACCTTCCCGACTCCGGCGAACTGCGGGTCAACGACGTCACCTTCACCTACCACGGCGGTGCGGCTCCAGCCATCGAAAGTGCGTCGATCACGCTCGGAGCAGGAGAGCGTCTTGCGCTCGTCGGGCCGACCGGCGCAGGAAAGTCGACCCTTGCGAAGTTGATGGCCCGTCTCTACGACCCCGTCACGGGTTCGATCACCTTCGGTGGAGTCGATCTTCGCGATGCATCGATGGACTCGCTGCGCCGACGGATCGTCGTCGTGCCGCAAGAGGGCTTCCTCTTCAACGGCACCATCCGCGACAACCTGCGCATCGCGAAGCCCGATGCAACCGAGGATGAAATTGTCGCGGCACTGCGCGCTCTCGGTGTTCACGAACGCTTCGCCTCGTTGCCCGAGGGCCTCGACACCGAGGTGCGCGAGCGCGGCTCACGTTTCTCGGCCGGCGAACGTCAATTGGTGTCGCTCGCCCGCGCAGCTCTCGTCGACCCGGCGGTGCTGGTGCTCGACGAAGCCACGTCGAACCTCGACCCCGGCACCGAGAAAGACGTCGAGGCCGCACTCGAAGCATTGATGCGCGGCCGCTCGGTCATCGTCGTTGCGCACCGCTTGACCACCGTGCAGCGTGCCGATCGCATCGCGGTCGTCGACAAGGCTCGCATCGCCGAATACGGCACCCACGCCGAACTGATGTCCCTGAACGGGCACTACGCGCGCCTCGTCGGCGCGTGGAACAGTTCGCAGCCCGTCCGCGGCTAGCGCAGAACTACAGCGACGCAGGCGGAGGCGGAGGACCGAAGCGGTTCTCGCCTTCGTTTCCCGGTTGTGCCCAGAAGACCAGGTTGACGATCGGCAACAGCCACCACCAACCGCTGCGTCCGGTGTCGTGCAGTCGACGGATTCCGAACATCACGTGCGGCAGGAAAGTGACGAGACCGAAGATGTTCGCCACGTCCTGCGAGATCGAACTGAGGACGACCTCGCCCACCACGATGAAGAGGAACCACCACCAGAAGTCGGCGCGACGGGCGCGTGTCTTCCAGTTGACGTAGTTCAGGAAACCGATGCGGATGGAGTTGACGACGGGCATGACGCCACCGTAACCATCTACTGGCGTGCGACGAAGTATTTGGCGCGCGGGTGGTGGCAGATGATTGCCGACGTGGTTTGTTCGGGCTGGTATTGCCAGCCGGTCTCTTCGCTGACTTCGATTCCGAGACGACCGGCTTCGAGAAGTTCCGCAACCGTCGCGTTGTCTTCGAGGTCGGGGCACGCGGGGTATCCCCACGAGTAACGACCGCCGCGGTACTGCTGACGGAAGAGTCCGTGCAGGCTCGGGCCGTCTTCTTCGACGAAGCCCCATTCCGTGCGGATGCGGTGGTGCCAGTACTCGGCAAGAGCCTCGGCCATCTCGACGCCGAGACCGTGCAGCACCAGGTAGTCCTGGTACTTGTTTGCGGCGAAGAGTTCCGCCGCGACGTCGCTGACGCGCTGGCCCATCGTGACGATGTGGAACGCGGCGTAGTCGGCTTCACCGGATTCGATGCTGCGGAAGAAGTCGGAGATGCAGAGGAACGGCTCTTCGTGCTGACGCGGGTAGTGGAATCGGCACCGTTCGGTGGTGCGGTTGTCGTCGGTCCACACGACGAGGTCGTCGCCGTCGGCGTTGACGGGGAAGTAGCCGTAGACGACCTGCGGGACGAGAACACCGGTTGCTTTCGCATTGGCCAGTTGCTCGCGCAGGATGGGTCGGATGCGCGCCTTGAAGTCGTCGTCGGATTCTCCGGCCTCGGGGCGGTACTGCCACTGGTTGCGGAAGAGAGCGGTTTCGTTGATGTAGGCGGCGATGTCGTCGATGCCGATTCCCTTGACCACGCGCGAGCCGATGAAGGGCGGTACGAACACCGGGTTGTCCGTGGTCACGTCGGGTGACCGCTTCGGCAGGTCGATGGTCGACCGGTCGACCTTGGCGCGTTCGGGCAGCACTCGACCGCTCGGCACGCGTCCGAAGTCGGGGTCGTCGTTGCCGTTGCGCTTCATGTCCATCAACTTGTCGAGCGTGTTCAGGCCCTCGAAGGCGTCGCGGCCGTAGAACACGCGACCGTCGTAGACCTCGCGAAGGTCCTTTTCGACGTAGGTGCGGGTCAGCGCGGCACCGCCGAGCAGAACGGGCAGGTTGGCCATGCCGAGCGTGTTCAACTCCTCGAGGTTCTCGCGCATGATGAGCGTGCTCTTCACGAGAAGGCCCGACATGCCGAGAGCATCGGCGTTGACTTCCTTGACCTTGGCGACCATGTCGGCGATGGGAACCTTGATGCCGATGTTGAAGACTTCGTAGCCGTTGTTGGTGCAGATGATGTCGACGAGGTTCTTGCCGATGTCGTGCACGTCGCCCTTGACAGTGGCGAGAACGAGCTTGCCCTTCGACGTTTGCCCTTCGATCTTCTCCATGAAAGGTTCGAGGTGCGCAACGGCGGTCTTCATCGTCTCGGCGCTCTGCAACACGAACGGCAATTGCATCTGGCCCGATCCGAACAGTTCACCGACCACCTTCATGCCGTCGAGGAGGATGTCGTTGATGATGGTCAACGGAGCGATGCCCTGCGCCATGGCGGTGTCGAGGTCGTCGGTCAGACCGTCACGTTCGGCGTCGATGATGCGTTGCTTCAGTCGGCGGTCGAGCGGCCAGTCGCTGCGGTCTTCCTTGACCGCAGAAACCGACTGAACGTCCTCGAACATCGTGAGCAGTTCGGTGAGCGCATCGTTGCCCTCGTACGGCTGGTCCCAAATGAGCGCGTGGCAGGCGGCCTTTTGATTGTCGGGGATGCGCGATAGCGGAAGGATCTTGCTGGCGTGCACGATCGCCGAGTCGAGGCCGGCCTCGACGCATTCGGCGAGGAACACCGAGTTCAGAACCTGGCGCAGCGCGGGCTTCAGGCCGAAGCTGACGTTCGACACGCCGAGCGTCGTGAATGCACCGGGTATCTCGGTCTTGATGCGTCGGATGGCCTCGATGGTTGCCATGCCGTCGCGGCGCAGATCGGCGTCGCCCGTGCCGAGCGGGAAGGTGAGTGCGTCGAAGATCAGGTCGCTCGCTCGAAGCCCGTAGCGCTTCGTTGCGATGTCGTGCAGGCGATGGGCGACCTCCATCTTCCATTCGACGTCGCGGGCCTGGCCGCGCTCGTCGATGAGCAGGCACACGACCGCGGTGCCGAAGTCGCGCGCGAGCGTGAACACGCGGTCGAGGCGGCTTCCCTCGGCCTCGCCGTCTTCGAGGTTGGCCGAGTTCAGCACCGCGCGACCGCCGTTGTGGCGAAGCGCGGCCTCCATCACCTGCGGTTCGGTCGAGTCGAGAACGAGGGGAACGCTGACCTGTGAAGCGAACCGACTTGCGATGCGGTCCATGTCGATGGCGCCGTCGCGACCCACGTAGTCGACGCACACGTCGATGACGTGTGCACCCTCGCGCACCTGGTCGCTGCCCATCTTCGTGCAGCCGTCCCAGTCTTCGGCGAGCATGAGGTCGCGGAACGCCTTCGAGCCGTTGGTGTTCGTGCGCTCGCCGATGATGAGGAACGAATTGTCCTGTCGAATCGGCACCGGCGAGTACAGGGACGTGAGCGCAGGTTCGAGGACCGGGGTGCGGCGGGCCGGGGTGACGTCGCGGACGGCCTCGACGACCTGGCGCAGGTGCTCGGGTGTCGTGCCGCAGCAGCCACCGACAACGGTGATGCCAAGGTCCTGCACGTGGTGACGGTGGAACGAGGCGAGCTCGGCGGGCGTGAGGTCGTAGTGCGTGCGTCCGTCGACGACGCTCGGCAGGCCGGCGTTCGGCAGAACGGAAATCGGAATGGGCGAATGCTGCGAGAGATGGCGCAGGTGTTCCTGCATTTCGGCGGGACCGGTTGCGCAGTTGATGCCGATGACGTCGGGTCGCATGGCCTCGAGCGCGACGAGCGCCGCACCGATTTCCGTGCCGACCAGCATGCGACCGGTGGTTTCCATCGTGACCTGAACCTGAATGGGAACCTGTCGTCCGACGATCTTCATCGCCTTGCGGCACGCCTGCATCGCCGCCTTGATCTGCAACAGGTCCATGCACGTTTCGACGAGGAAGAGGTCGCTGCCGCCGTCGAGCAATCCGCGCGCCTGCTCGACGTAGGAATCGTGCAGTTCGCCGAAACCGATGTGGCCGAGACTCGGCAACTTCGTTCCAGGACCGATCGATCCCGCGACGAAGCGGCTGCGACCGTCTGCTTCGAAGCCGCTCGCCACTTCGCGTGCGAGACGCGCGGCGGCAACGTTCAGTTCGTAGGCGCGCTCGGGAATGTCGTACTCGGTGAGAACCGTGGAGAACGACCCGAACGAGGCGGTTTCGATTGCGTCGACGCCGACGGAAAGAAACGCCTCGTGCATCGATCGAATGACATCGGGCCGGGTGAGGCACAGCATTTCGTTGCAACCCTCGAGGGCCGCGCCGCCGAAGTCGTCGGGACCGAGGTCGAGACCCTGGACGAAGGTGCCGAAGGCGCCGTCGAACACGATGACGCGTTCGTTGACCGCTTCGAGGTAGGTCTGGCGAGCCATGGGATCATCAAGTTATCCGCACACGATCGGGCTCTCATGGTCCATTCGGAACTAGCGTCCATGCCGCATGACACGTCAACCGATCTACACGCGCGAAGGAGACGACGGCACGACCGGCCTCTTCTACGGGGGACGCGTCCCGAAGGATTCAGAGCTTCCCCGCGCGTACGGCACGGTTGACGAGGCGCAGGCCGTGCTCGGTCTTGCCCGCAGTGCCGCTGCAAACAACACCGGAGACTCCCGGTCGGCCGAAGTCGTGAAGATGCTCGAGCCCTTCATGCGTGATCTGTGGGTGCTCATGGCCGAGCTGGCCACGTTGCCCGCCAACCGGCACAAGTTGGTGGCCGGTCAGTCGTGCGTGTCGCCCGACATGGTCGACCGCATGGAGAACCTCATCGACCATCTCGACACGCAGTTCGACCCGCCGACCGAATTCGTCGTGCCGGGCGAGCATCCCGTCTCGGCGTGGCTCGACCTCGCCCGAACCGTCGTGCGTCGCGCCGAACGCCACTCGGTCTCGGCCGCACCGCCACCGTCGTACGTCGTGCCGTACCTGAACAGGCTGTCCGACCTGTTGTGGACGATGGCGCGTTGGCAAGAGGGCAAGAGCCGCCCCGTGCGCAGCGTCGAATAGTCACGTCGACTCAGTTCGACTCGACGGGTGTTCCTAGACTGCCGTCGTGACCATTTCATTCAAGATCGCCCGCAGTTCCTCTTCGACCGATGCCGTCGGCGTGGTCGTCGCATCCGAGGGTCCGGTGTCCGCGCAGGTCGGCCTCGACCGCAGGCAGTTGACCGATCGCGGGTTCGACGGACGGGTGGGCCAGACAATGGTGTTGCACGGTCTCGGCGGGTCGCGTGTCGTCATTGCGGTGGGTATTGGTGACCCGCGCAAGTTCGGACCGACCGAAGCCCGACTCGCTGCTGCCGCTCTGGCGCGCGCCGCGGGTCGTGCGGGAACCTTGGCAACGTCGCTCGCCGATGCCGGTCGCGGAAACCGTGCCGCCATCGCACAGGCTGTGGTCGAAGGCATCCGTCTCGCGACGCATCGCTGGGTCGAACTGAAGAACGACAAGGGTGGCGCATCGAAACTGAAGGAAGTTGTGCTCACGACCTCTGCCGCGAACAACGCGGCGGTGACTTCGGGCGTTGCGCGCGGCATCACCGTGTCCGACGCGGTGTGCATGGCCCGCGATCTGGCCAACATGCCGCCCGCGTACCTGACCGCACGCATGATTGCCGACCGCGCGACCGACATCGCCGCCGCAACCGGACTGCAGATCACCGTCTACGACAAGGACCAACTCGCCAACATGGGCTGCGGCGGAATCCTGGGCGTGAACAAGGGCAGTGTCGAGCCTCCGCGCATGGTGAAGCTGGTGTACACACCGAAGTCCGGCGCAAAGGTGTTGAAGGGTCGCAAGGGTCATGTCGTTCTCGTCGGCAAGGGCGTCATGTACGACTCGGGCGGAATTTCGCTGAAGCCGTCCGATGCTTCGCACGCCGTCATGAAGATGGACATGTCCGGAGCCGCCGCGGTGCTGGCCACGATGAGCACGCTCGCTGCGCTGAACTGCCGCATCCAGGTGACGGCCTACCTGATGTGCACCGACAACATGCCGTCGGGTTCCGCGCTGAAGTTGGGTGACGTGCTGACCATGCGCAATGGCAAGACCGTCGAGATTCACAACACCGACGCCGAGGGGCGTCTCATCCTGGCCGACGGTCTGTCGCTCGCAGCCGAATCAAAGCCCCACGCCATCATCGACATCGCCACCCTGACCGGCGCGTGCATCGTCGCATTGGGTGAGAAGGTCGCGGGTGTCCTCGGCAACAACGACGCACTCGTCGGTCAGTTGAGGAATGCATCGAGCCGCGTCGACGAGCCCATCTGGCAATTGCCGTTGGTCAAGGACTACCGCAGGCTGCTCGATTCGACGGTTGCCGACATGCGCAACATCGGTGGTCCGTACGGTGGATCAATCACGGCCGCGGTGTTTCTCAGCGAGTTCGTCGGCGACACGCCGTGGGCGCACCTCGACATTGCCGGTCCGATGAAGGTCGACGGCGACGACGGTTGGATGCAAAAGGGCGCGACGGCCTTCGGCACGCGTCTCCTCATCGACACCGTGTGCAACTTCACCGCGGTGTGACCGGCCGCTCACGCGTACGAGTCGTGCACCTCGCGCAAGTGGCGGGGGAGACGCTGCAGGTTGCGTGAGTTGAGTACGGGCACCCGCGTGCGAACCGCAACGCCGTCGGCGTACCGCTGGGCGATGCCGAACATCTCGAGTCGATCGAGAGCTCGAGTGAACGGCGATTCGCGGCCCGGCTGGTAGGTCGTGCCGAGAGCGAGCGCGGTCTCGACCAGATCAAGTTCGTAGCCCTCGGGGTAATGGTCGAAGCCGGCGACAAGCCGTCTCACCAGCCACGTCGCGGTCGGCCCGAGGATGCCGAGCCAGAACTGTTCGACGTAGTCGCTGCGCACGGGGTGACCCGTCGCGTCGGTGACGGGGTCGGACCACGGGTAGATGGCGAGCATCGATCCGGTGGTCGAGTGGATGTCGGGGCCTGGATTTGTTCCGATGAGTGTCATGACCCAATGTGTGCGCTCGGCACGGTGATTCCGCACGACCCGGGTGTGTCGCGGAGGTGCCTAACATCGCGTTCGTGGGCAACGGACCGACCGAGCGCGGATTGTCTCCCCGGGTCGCGGGTCTTGTCGCCGAACTGACGACCGAAGAAGCGGTGCGTCTCGTCGCAGGTCACGACGTCTGGCACACGGCCCGCATCAAGCGCCTCGGCATTCCCCGCATGCGCGTCAGTGACGGACCGGCCGGGGTTCGCGGCACCCGTTTCGGAGGTGTGCCGTCGCTGAACGTTCCCTGCGGTTCTTGTCTGGCGGCGACATGGGACATCGGCCTCGTTGCGGCGATCGGTGAATTGCTCGGCCGCGAACTGCACCACAAGGGCGCCCGTATCCACCTCGCGCCGACTGTGAACCTGCACCGCACCCCGGTCGGCGGGCGCAACTTCGAGTCGATGGGCGAGGACCCGTTCCTCGCGGGTGAGATGGCCGTCGCCTACGTGAACGGAGTCCAGTCGCAGGGTGTCGCGAGCTGCATCAAACACTTCGTCTGCAACGACACCGAATTCGAACGCATGACCATCGACTCACAGGTCGACACGCGCACGCTCCGAGAGATCTACATGGTTCCATTCGAGAAAGCGGTGCGCGAGGCCGGCGTGATGTCGGTGATGACCGCCTACAACAAAGTCAACGGTCTGCACGCGGCCGATCACGGTTGGTTGCTGAACGACGTGCTCCGCGCCGAATGGGGATTCGACGGCGTGGTGATGAGCGACTGGTTCGGCCTGCACTCAACGGTCGAGGGCATTCGTGCCGGACTCGACCTCGAGATGCCGGGGCCGACGCGTCACCGCGGTGACGCGCTGCTCGAGGCCCTTCGCGCCGGTCTGGTGACGGA
>CAYFNP010000040.1:0-9774 GCA_964344425.1 uncultured Bifidobacterium sp.
TTCACGACCTTGACACGGGTGCGGTTGCCCACAACCTCGGCACCGTCCTTGATGGACTCGATGCGACGGATGTCGAGACGGACCGACGAGTAGAACTTGAGCGCACGTCCGCCCGGGGTGGTTTCCGGGGACCCGAACATGACGCCGATCTTCTCGCGCAGCTGGTTGATGAAGATCGCGATCGTGTTGGTGCGGTTCAGATTGGCGGTGATCTTGCGCAACGCCTGGCTCATCAGGCGGGCCTGCAGACCAACGTGGCTGTCACCCATTTCGCCTTCGATTTCGGCGCGCGGTGTGAGGGCCGCCACCGAGTCGATGACGACGACGTCGAGCGCGCCGGAGCGAATGAGCATGTCGGCGATTTCGAGCGCCTGTTCACCCGTGTCGGGCTGCGAAATGAGGAGCTGGTCGATGTCGACACCGATGGAGCGGGCGTACACCGGGTCCATCGCATGCTCGGCGTCGATGTAGGCACAGATGCCGCCGTTGCGCTGGGCCTCGGCCACGACGTGCATGGCGAGGGTCGACTTACCCGAGGACTCGGGACCGTAGATCTCGACGACGCGACCGCGCGGCAGGCCGCCGACGCCCAGGGCGATGTCGAGCGGAATGGCGCCGGTGCTGATGGACTCGATCGCCATCGACCCCTTTTCGCCCATTCGCATGATGGACCCCTTGCCGAATTGCTTGTCGATCTGGGCAAGGGCTGCGTCGAGGGCCTTGCCCTTGTCGCCGCCTGTGTTGTTGCTCGGGTTGCTTGCTGCTGCACTGGCCATGGTGATTCCCTGACTTTCCGTGATGATCTTCGGTGATGTTCGGGCAGCCGCTGGCGGCCCTGTGTGCTGACTGAACGGCCCCGGCGGGGCGATGTTTTTCTGGTACTGATGTGTGCGGCAACCTAGGAAAAGGGTGTCGCACGGGGCTGTTCGAACAACAGCACTGTAACTACGAACAGGTGTTCGGGTCAAGCATTTCCGTCAGCCGGGGCGACGGGCGGCCTCGCCGCTGGCCACCGCGGCGGCGGCATCGGCAAGTTCCTCGGGCTCGGGGGCCCGCATGAACAGATCGACCGCCAGCCAGATGCTGTAGGTGATCGGGAAAATGACGAACGGCATCACCAGTGCGATCGCCACGATTGCGGCCAGGATCGGCACGACGTTCACGTCGGGGTAGGTGAGGAACACCCCGATGCCCATGGCGACGAGCATCGTGCCGAAGGTCAGGATCACGTTCATCGTCATCGATCCGAGTTCGAAACCCTCGAGCTTGCGCTGCCACAACAGTCCACACGTGTGGCAGCGATCGCCACGCTTGTACCAGCCGTCGAAGAAGGCTCCCTTGCCGCCGCACAGCGGACAACGCCGAACGGACCCGCGCGCGAGCATCTTGATGAAGCCTGGACGGACAGGGGCGCTCATGGCCATGACGGTAGTGCGAACGTCGCCGTTGAACGGAGCAACTAGCGCGTGAGTTCGGTCACGAAATCGTCGAAGACGTCGGCGTAGTGCATCGCATCGGCCTCGGTGTGCATCATCGACACGAGCCACTGTTCGTCGAGACCCGGCGGCAACAGGACTCCCCTGTTGATGCCGTGGATCCACTGCGCGAAAGCGAGGTCGAAATCGGTTGCCTTGTAATCGCGGTAGTTGCGAATGGGAACCGGCGCCCACGTGATGCAGCCCTTTGCACCGAACTGCACCGTGTGCGCGGGCAAACCCGCTTCGTCGATGATGTCTTGGCACGCCTGCAACAAACGCGAGTTACGGGCGATGACGTTGTTCGTTGCTTCGGGTGTGCACACCTGCGTCAACACGGCCTGCGCGGCCGACATGACGAGCGGATTGCCGTTGTAGGTGCCGAGGTGGATGACCTTGCCCTGCGTGATGACATCCATGTACTCGGCCTTGCCGCCGAATGCGCCGAGCGGATACCCGCCACCGATGCTCTTTGCGAGCGCAACCAGGTCGGGCTGCACACCAAGCGCGCCGGTCGCACCGGCCCAACCTGCGGTGATACCCGTCTTCACTTCGTCGAAAACGAGCAGCGTGCCGTGCCGTTGCGTGATCTCACGCACCTTTTGCAGGTAGCCCGGTTGTGGCAGACAGATACCGATGTTCTCCATCACGGGCTCGACGATGAAACACGCAACGTCGTTGTTTGCCAGCGCACGCTCGAGTGCATCAGGATCGTTGTACGGCACGACGATCGTGTCGCCCAACACCGCTTGCGTGACTCCGGCAGTCGACGGAACCGGAATCGGCGCGTCGGCCGGGCCGGCCTTGTCGAGCGGCGGTTTCATCGAGATCATGACTTCATCGTGATGGCCGTGGTAGCCGCCTTCGACCTTGACGATCTTGTCGCGACCCGTGACACCACGCGCCACGCGAATCGCGTCCATCGTTGCCTCGGTCCCCGAGTTGGTGAAGCGCCACATCGGCAGTCCGTAGCGGTCGCCCAACAGCTCGGCGACGACGGCGTTCAGTTCGCACGGCGTGACGAACAGCGTTCCGTTGTCCAACTGCGCGCGCACCGCCGACAACACCGCGGGGTTGCCGTGGCCCGTGAACAGCGCACCGAAGCCCATGTCGAAGTCGACGTAGCGGTTGCCGTCGACGTCTTCCATGAAGGCACCTTCGGATCGCCGCACGACGATCGGGTACGGGTCGTACGCCTGGAAGCTGGAGGGCACACCGAGCGGCATGACGCGCCGGGCTCGTTGGTTTGCCTTCTGCGAGCCGGCCGTGCGCTCGGCGTAGGTCTGAAGTTCACGCGCGGTGATCTTCTTCGCCCGCTCGACCAGCTCGGCTTTGTCTTTCCGAACGGTCGTGTTGAGCGGGTTGTTGCGGGGCTGTAACGCGGATTTCGTCGCGTTCATATCGTTCTCCGATGGATTTCCTGCCCCGCAGGCTAGCAGACAACGGATACCGCGTCTCTGGGCCGCTTCAGGTACGAATCGCCCGTTTTCGACACGTTTTCGTGGCTATTCGTACCAATCGGCCCGCTGGTTCGGCGGCAGGGGCCGCAGGCGCGGATAGTACGGATGACGCAGCGGGTCGCCGGGCTTCAACTGCAACTGCAGGCCCGGGGTGCGCGGCGCGGTCGGTCGTGTCGGGGGCCGTTCGGCGAACACCACGTCCTCGCCGAACACACGCACCGACAACGTGCGTCGCTTGCGGCCCTGACTTGTCGGGCCGCCACCGTGCAACACACCGGGGTGGAAGACGATGACGTCGCCGGGCGTGATGTCCCACGAACGGATGTCCCACTTGTCGCGTTCGGCCTCGATGTCGGGCAGTCGCGGATATGCCTCGCCGTAGAACGGCAACGTCGGGTCCTCCCCCGCGCGCGGCGGGTCGAATCCGTCGTACATCGGCCCCTTGTGCGAACCCGCCACGTACTCGAGGCACTCGTGTTTCGGAACCGGATCGATGGTGATCCACATCGACGCCAGCTGCGTTCCTGCGACGGGCCAGTACGTGAGGTCCTGGTGCCACGGGGTGCGCTTGCAGTTGCCCGCGTCCTTCACGAACACGTGGTCGAACAACAGCCACACGCGCGGTGAATCAATCAGGCGGCCGAGAATGTCGGCGATCGGCGAATCGAACGTCAGTCGCTGGAATTCCGGCGTGATGTCCCAGTTGCGAACGGTGTCGACGAACGCACCCTCTTCGCCTGCGAAGAACATTTGCTTGCGGCTCGAGTTGCTCATGATGCGGCTGATGCCCATCTCGACCAACTGCAGCCACAACGGGTGAATCAACTGGTCGAAGAAAACCACCCCGTCGTCACGGAATTGGCGCACCACATCGGGCGTGATCCGTGATTCCCAGTCGATCTCGTGCACGTCCATTCGCACCCCCACCGCACACCGTAGCGACCTGCCGAGGTTGGGGTTTTCGCCCTCATCTGGCACAATTCGAAGCCTTGGTGGGCGTAGCTCAGCCTGGTTAGAGCGTCAGGTTGTGGCCCTGAAGGCCGGGGGTTCAAGTCCCCTCGCTCACCCCAAACGGGAACCCGATCGGCACTCCGCCGGTCGGGTTCTCTGCATTCGGGAGAAAACACACGCGTCTTTCTTTCTTCGTTTTCACCCCGCGTGTCGTATAGTTCTCGCGTCGCGCCTCTAGCTCAACGGCAGAGCAACGGACTCTTAATCCGCAGGTTCTGGGTTCGAATCCCAGGGGGCGCACTCTTGCCGTGTTCGTCGACGGTGCGAATCACGGGCGCCTCGAATCGTCGTACTCTTTGTGGCGCGGGACGGGTCCCTTCGGGAGACCCCGCTCGAAGACGCCATTCGAAGATGAGGAGACGGACATGAAGCGTTGGCTTGCTGTTGCGGCACTGGTTGGAGGCATGACGATCCCCGTAGCTTCATCTTCATCCGCAGCGTCGACCCCGACGATCACCATGTCGTTCAAGGGGGTGCCGGCCGGGTCGTCGGTCGTGCTCATCGGCTCGAAGACGGCAAAGAAGATCTCATCGACCGAACGCAAGGTTGCGTTGCCCGCGAGTTTCAAGGGCAAAGGTGAATCGACTTACCGATTCTCGATTCATTTCCTGTCGCCCACGGGGCGTTACATCGGACCCACCGTCTTCGGAATCAAGGGTTCGAAGAAGTGGACCACCAACGTCATCGCCAAGTCCTCGATGAAACTCGGCACGATCACCTACAAGGCCGAAGGGTGGGGCAAGTCGTCGATGAAGTTGTCGACGGGTCAGTACGGCAAGGCGCTCGTCGGTGCGGCCAAGGACGGCAAGCCGAAAGGCGCAGGACGCATCGGCGTCGTGTTCAAGTCGTCCGTTTCGGCAATGGCGGTCAAAGCGTCGGCAGCACAGACGTGCCCGGTGGAAACGGACCAAGACCTGGGTGGCGATTGCGACGCTGACGGTGTGGTGAATGCTGTCGACGCCGACGACGACAACGACGCCGTCATGGACGTTGCCGACTCGTCGACGAAGGACTTCCCAGCCGCGGGCTGGACACCGACCGCGGGCATCCGCTCGCGCATCGGCGGAACCGGTTCCGAGAAAACGCTGAACGCGAACATCAACACGGCCACACTCGATGCCGACATCGACAGCATGCTCGGTGGACCCAATGCATCGTTCCAACTCGCCTTCTTCTTCAACCTCGACAATGACGAGGCCCGCAGCTACGACGCGGCGTGGGTCGATTGCGGCGATCTCGAATACTGCAGTGCGTCGACCGGCACGGCGACAACCGGCCCCACGTCGACACCGTTGAACCCGTTCTTCAACAAGTACTACTGCACGAAGACCAACACGGCGGGCTCGTGTGAAGCGCCAGTGCTGTGGAAGGACTTCCTCGGCTTCCGAGTGGAGAACGGTGTCGGAACGAAAGTCGAAGACAAGGGCTCGGGCATCACCAACGGCATGCAGTTCAATTCGAGCCCCGAGGGTGTCAGCTGGGCCGGCGTGATGGCGCCCCGTGGCGTCACGGAACCGCGGACGAAGATCAAGGTGGGCGATCCGTACTTGGCAAAGATGCGAAGTGCGACAGACGGCTCGATCAAGACCGTGCCGATGTCGCTCGGCGCGTACTTTGTGACGCACCCAGCCGCAACGAAGATCAACGACAAAGCGGTCGACTATGCGAGCGCGACCCCACTCGGTTCACGCTCGAACCCCGTCGTCCTTTCCGACACCGGAGTCCTCGACGTGTCGTTCTACCGACCGCAGCGTCTCGCGATCGACGGCTCGGACCCGGCAGGGTCGAAATACATCGACCTCGGTGGTCTCGACTATGGCTTCAGTTTCGAGGCCGATCCACAACTCGCCGAAAAGGTGATCAAGTCGCGCAGCATCGACAACCGTCTCTTCGGATGCGGCAACAAGGGCGCCTACACGGTGTCGAGTCCGTTGACCGAACTCACCGGGGCCAGCGACGGCGGTGCTGACCTATGGAACGTGCACGACGAATCGACCGACGCTCCGCCGGCGGCAGATCGGTTGTTGCGGGTCACTCTCGACCTGAAGAAGTGCATCCAGAGCCAGTCGGCGAAGCTGTTCGTCGATTCCTCGCGACTGTCTTCGGACCCGATCCTTGAACTGCAACTGCAGTCGGCCGGCGCCAAGACGACGGGCGGACGAAGTGGTGCGGTTCAGTCGATCAACGTCAAGCTGCCGGCAACCGCAGCGACGTGGGCCTCGAAGTGACCCGGCTCGTCACCGGATCACTTGCGTAATCGTCGCTCAACCCTTCGGGGCCGGTGTTTCAGTTGCGAGGAACATGCGGACAGGCAGAACACAGTTCGTGCCGATGCTCTTTTTGCTCGCGTAGATGTCACCCGGCACTTCGAATCCGTTCCCGCCCCATCCAACGGTTGCGTTTGCTTCGCTCGACGCCCAGGCACAGACGATCGAGTAACTACCCGTATTCGAGCGATGGATCATGGCCGGAATCGTCTTGTCGATTTCGAAGAGGATTCTGTAAAGCTCGTCCTTCGAAGGGACAAACCAGTCGTCGCGCCCGCCACCTCTGTACTTCGTCGCTTCGCGCGTGGCCAACAACTGCGAACCGGTGTAGCCGGCACATTTCTCGTTGATGAGGCGGGTGTTGGCTTGACCCGTGCCGATGGCCGTCTGGGTCCCCGCAAGTGACACGGTCTGGTAATCGGGGCAGCTCCACGCCACCTGCATGTTGCTGACGACACTCCTATCGCCGAGTTCCGTTCCGCTCCAGTTGGTCGGTGCAACCTCGAAATAGTTGCCAGTCGCGTTCCCGGGTGTTGAAGGCATGATGAAAACTCGGCCACCCGCGGGCCCGATGTCTCCGATGGCGTACGTGCGTTGTACGTCTGCGATGGTCACAGTGCTGAGATCCGGCTTGAAGGCCGACACGAGCGCGTAGCCGTACTGTTGGGTGCGGTCACGTTCGCTCATTGTGCCTGCAAGGCTGCTTGCGAGGAACGCGCTGTTACCGCTGGGGGTCGATGACCAGAACTCTCCGTACGCGATGTTGTTGCCGGTGTTCAGCATCCTGCGGTACCTGAGAAGCTCGGCGAGTTCGCCACTTGACGGCAGGAACCACGCCTTCGTCGCATCGTTGAGCGCGGTGGTCTTCAGTCCTCCGACGAACGAGGACGCGCCGCAGATGTGGAGGATCTTCGCGGTATTGCGCGGTCCATCACCGATGGCAGCGCCGGCCTCGGCGATCGCCTTGCCCGCACAACCGATTGCCTGGTTGTAGCCCGCCGTTCCGGCCTGGGTCTCGAAGTAGAGACCGCTCGTGTTGCCGGGTGTCGACGGCGTGATGAACACGACGCCACCTTTCGGGCCGGTGTCACCGATGCGGCACACCGTCGACGTGCACCTTTGCCCCGATGCCGTCGAGAGAACCGCCACCGTGGTCGTCGGGGCAACCGTCGTCGTCGAACGAATTGTCGTTGTCGGCGCCGCTGTCGTGGTGGGCGCAGCTGTCGTAGTGGTCGGACGGACGGTTGTCGTCGGCGCAACCGTCGTAGTGGTTGTCGTGGGAAGGACCGTCGGGACGAAAGCCC
Source organism: uncultured Bifidobacterium sp. (assembly GCA_964344425.1). Lineage (GTDB taxonomy): Bacteria > Actinomycetota > Acidimicrobiia > Acidimicrobiales > Ilumatobacteraceae > F1-20-MAGs119. The sequence continues at coordinate 7,518 of CAYFNP010000040.1, forward strand.
GGATGGCACGGGCGGTCATGAGGTAAGTCCAGCTCTTCTCGCTGCGACCCGCGGCGCCATCCGCGGAAAAGAAAGAAGCGTTGCTTGCATCGATCTCGGTTGACGTCCAGTACGACGCCTTTGTCGTCAGGCCGAGAACTTTTGCCTGGGCGCTCATCTTCGCCGATTCGTCGAACGATGGCAGGAACCAGTCGTCCTTGCCACCGCGCACGAGATCCCAGGCAAGTCGTGCGGCACCGGTTTTACACTTCGATGCAATCCGCTCGGTGTTCTTGAATCCGTTACCTATCGGCTTCGACGCACTCTGATTGACGGTATATCCGAGAAAATCCTTTGCGCCGTTTCCGAATACACCAACCTTGGCGTCGCACCAGCCCGTATTCGTTGGGAAATCGGAGGTGGTCGCTTCTAGGTAACGACCCCATGACTGGTCGGAGCCGGCGTCGTAGAAGACCTTGCCGCCGCCCGGGCCGGTGTCGCCGATCGCACACAATCCACCTGTCGCACACGTGACCGCGCCAACGGCGCCGTTTTTGGTGCGAGCCTCGGCTGAGTTCTCCCGCAAAGTCGATGCATTCGGCTCGTCGGGTCCGCATGCGACACCCACGACGCCCGCAACCAACAAGACTATGAAGGCTCTCCTCAGACTGACCACGACACCCCTCCTTGACGAACGGGACAGTACAGGCTGAAAGCGTGTTTGTTCTGGCGTGGATCCTGGTGAAGTCGCAATAACCCAAGGGTCTCCGTGGGCTTCGTACACTCGCGGAATGCGGACACGCGGTCTGGCATTGAGCCTTGCGCTTTTCGCCTTGGTCTATGCCGTCGTGCCGAGCCAGTCGAGCCTCGCGGCAACCCGCCCGAGACCGGGAGCGAGTTGCCCGAAGTTGGGCCAGGTCCGCGACTACCGCGGCGTGCGGTACCGCTGCATCAGATCGTCGGGACGACTGCGATGGAACAGGGGCACTCCACTGCGGTCTTCCTCCACCTCGACGTCCACACTTGCGCCGACAACGTCGACGACCGCGGCCCAGACCACAACGACCACAACGGTCGTGATATCGAGCCGCACTGAAAGAAGCTTTCCTGTGTCGGTGTTCCCATCTGCGGTGCCCGAAGTCAAGCCGAAGCTTCTTCCGGTGTCACTTGAACTTCCCGAGGCGTCGGTCGGACAGCCGTATTCGGTCACATTCTCGGCAACCGACGGATCTCATCCTCCGTACTTCTTCAACGTCGGCACCGGCTGGATTCCTCCGGGCTTGCGTCTCGACAACGTCACGGGAAAATTGTCAGGAGTTCCGACGCGTGCAGGCAGGTACGAGATAGCCGTCGGCGTGCTCGACACCGATTACACGAATGCGGATTCCTTCTCGTACCAATCCATGGGCAAGTGGACCGGAGTCTTCGCGACGTACGTTTTGAACGTCACCGGAGTGTCCGACCCCGACGCGCCGTACTTCTCCGTGAAGTGGGCCGACGTCGACACGGTCATTCCGTATCCGATGAGCGCGCTTGGTGCATCACAGCCAAAGTCGGGCGAAGCACGACTCGCAACCGTCGCAGGCGTGCCGGCGGTCGGTCTGACGGCGCTTGCCAACAAGAGTTTCAATGCGGGCGGTTGGATGGGCACTCCGGTCACCAAAGCGTCGATGGCGTACGTCGGCATCGAGAATCGCCATTACAGCGGTCTGCCGGATGCGCAGGAGCAGGAAGGTCTCGACGAGTGGGTCCACACGTCAATCTTCTTCCCCGCTGGCTACCAGGCGAGCGGTCAATTGGACGGCACGTGGAACACGTTCAACTCATGGCACACCGACGACTACACCCAGAAACTCGGCGGAAACTCGAATGCGCTGATGGTCTTCACCGATTCCGCGGATTCCGAAAAGCGCGGCATCGGCCTGCGTCTCGTGTTGCGCCTCAGAGGTGGCGACTCGGCAAAGCCGACGGTCGATTCAACGTCGTGCAGCCAGAAGTCGGGCGAGCTGCAGCTCCAGCATTGGTACGACATCGTGTACCACTTCGTCTGGTCGACCGACCCCAACAAAGGTCTCGCGGAGATGTGGCTGGACGGAAAGCGCATGTGCAGTGTCAAATTCCCCACGCTGTATCACCACGCGAACGGCACGAAGTCATGGAACAACGGCTTCGGCTACTACAACTACCGACCAATGCACGACTGGGACTCGACCGTTTACTTCGGCGATCTGTCGATCGGGCCAACTGCTCGCTCGGTCGGATTCACCCCGAGCTGAGT
>CAYFNP010000041.1:0-3132 GCA_964344425.1 uncultured Bifidobacterium sp.
CGAGGGCAAGCGTCGCCTACGCGTCGTTTTGTGGGTGGTCGTTCCGGTGCTCGTCGTCGGGCTCGTCCTTGGCCTGCTCGCCTCACCGTTGTTCGGCGTGCGAACCATCCGCGTCGACGGCGCGCGGTACACCGCGCAGGCCACGCTCGACCTCGTCAACGACCAGATCAAGGGCAAGTCGATTTTCAGCCTCGACCTCGGGAAGGTGGAGAAGACACTCCTCGCTGATCCATGGGTGCGTGATGCGCAGGCAAAACGCCGGTTCCCGTCGACGGTCGTCGTCGACATCGCCGAACGCAAACCGGTTGCCTGGTTCCTCGGCTCCGACAATCAAGCGCGCGTCATCGACATCGACGGCCGTGTTCTCGACGTGCTGGTTGGCCAACCGACGGGGTACACGAAAATCTCGGGGCAGGGTCCGGATCTGCCGGCCGGCGGCCAAGCCGACGACGTTTTCACGGCTGCGGCACAGGTGTCGGCTTCCTTGCCACCCGAAATCGCGCCGCTGATGCTCGAGATGGGGGTCGTTGGCGGAGCCGACCTCACGATGACCCTCACGACGGGAGCCGTTGTCACTTTCGGTCGGCCGACCGACCTGCGGGCGAAGATGATCTCGCTCGTCCTCGTGCTGCGCCGCACCGACCCGGCAAGCCTGAAGGGCATCGACCTGTCGAGCGGCGACCCGATCCTCGCGGGAAAGTAGGGCCGAGAGGGCGGATATTCACCAGTTTTGCCGCCCAACGTGGGAAGATGAAGCGTCAATTACCCGATCTCCCGGAGGTCTAGGCCCATGGCCGGAGCGCCCCAGAACTATCTCGCCGTCATGAAGGTCGTTGGTGTCGGTGGTGGCGGCGTGAACGCCGTCAACCGAATGATCGACGCTGGGTTGAAGGGTGTCGAGTTCGTCGCCGTCAACACCGACGCGCAAGCCCTGCTCATGTCCGATGCCGATGTCAAGTTGGACATCGGCCGTGACCTCACCCGTGGTCTCGGCGCAGGAAGCAACCCCGAGATTGGCGCGTCAGCTGCCGAGGCGCATCGCGACGAGATCGAAGAAATGATCGCGGGTGCCGACATGGTGTTCATCACCGCGGGCGAGGGTGGCGGAACCGGAACCGGCGCTGCGCCCGTCATCGCCGAGATTGCGCGCTCACTGGGAGCGCTCACGATCGGCGTCGTCACGCGTCCATTCGGCTTCGAGGGTCGTCGACGTTCGACGCAGGCCGACAACGGCATCCAGAAGTTGAAGGAAAAGGTAGACACACTCATCGTCATCCCGAACGACCGACTGCTCACGGTGGCCAACGACAAGACAACGTTGCTCAACGCGTTCAAGATGGCCGACGACATCCTGCTCGACGGCGTATCCGGCATCACCACGCTCATCACGACGCCGGGTCTCGTCAATACCGACTTCGCAGACGTGAAGATGATCCTCAGCAACGCCGGAACCGCCCTCATGGGTATCGGTCACGCCAATGGCGATAACAGGGCCGTGGTTGCCGCCAAGGCAGCCATCACGAGCCCGCTCCTCGAGGCGCAGATCGACGGCGCCAGGGGCATCCTGCTCAACATTTCCGGGCCGTCCAGCATGGGTCTGTTCGAGATGAACGCCGCGGCCGAGGTCGTTCACGGTGTCGCCCATCCCGACGCCAACATCATTTTCGGAACCGTCATCGACGACGAACTCGGTGACGAAGTGCGCGTCACTGTCATTGCGGCCGGCTTCGATCGATGGGAGGCGGGCGAACAGAAGCGCGCGCCGTTGCGTCCCGTCGATGCCCAGCCGCGTCCGGTTACGCGCGACACGTTTGCCGACAGGGACCCTCTCGACACCAGCGGCGACGACGACTTCGACGTGCCGTCGTTCCTCAAGTAGACGACCGCAACAGAAGTTCGTTGCTCGCGCCTCCGCCGCCCGCCACTCTCGTCGCCGAGAGGGTTGCCGCGCTGCGTGCGATGATCGCTGCCGAACGCGGCGCCGCCGATGCCGTGCGTATCGTCGCGGTGACGAAGACGTTCGACGCCTCCACGTGGTCCGCGGCCGCGGCGGCAGGGTGCGATGCGGTCGGTGAGAATTACGCGCAGGAATTGCTGGGCAAGGCGGCCGAGTTTCCCGAAGGCGCGCCCCTGCCGGTTCACTTCATCGGGCACCTGCAGTCGAACAAGGTGCGGGTGCTCGCCCCGATCGTCTCGTTGTGGCACACCGTCGACCGTCGGTCGGTGATCGACGCCCTGGCGAAGGAACGCACCGGTTCGGGTGTGGCCATGTGCGTGCTCGTTCAGGTCAACGCAACCGACGAAGGACAGAAGTCTGGATGCGCCCCGAACGCGGTTCGGGGACTCGTTGACGAGGCGCGGTCTCGGGGCCTCGACGTGCGGGGGTTGATGACGATGGGCCCGAGTTCGGTCGAGCCGGTCGCCACGCGCAACGCCTTTCGACTGGTTGCCGGCCTGGCCCGCGACCTCGGGCTTGCAGAGGTGTCGATGGGGATGACGCACGACGCGCGCATCGCGGTCGAGGAGGGTTCGACGATGCTGCGCATCGGCTCGGGGATCTTCGGTGAACGTCCCCGTTCGGTCTGAACTGCTCGGGTAGCCTGTCGTCATGTCGATGTGGAGACGAGCAATGGACTATCTCGGCCTCGGTGCCGACGATGCGTACGACGATTACGACATGTCCGTCGAAATGGAACGTCCTGCACGCCCCGCGCGAGGCTATGCGCCCGAGCAGTCGGGTCGCATTCCGCGTCCGCGTCCGGATTACGACCACGAATACGACGATCAAAGCGGCGCCATTCCCGCCGACACCGGTGGTTACCCGCGCGGTGATGACTCCGGTCTGCGTTTGCGCCCGGTCGGCGCGCCGCGTCAAACCTCGACCGTGCGTCCACTCACGCCGGCCGGCGGTGAACCCGTCACCGTGCGTCCGCAACGTTTCGAGCAGGCGAAAGAAATCGCCGACCGTTTCAAGGAAGGCCAGCCCGTCATCATGAACCTCGAGACGACGGAGCCCGAGGTCATGCGTCGCCTCATCGATTTCGCCAGCGGCATCTGCTACGCACTGAACGGATCCATGGAACGTGTCGCATCAGGCGTGTTTCTGCTCAAGCCCTCCGCACAGCGTCACTC
>CAYFNP010000041.1:3232-9761 GCA_964344425.1 uncultured Bifidobacterium sp.
CCCTACCCTGCACAGCCGTGACGTATCCCAAGGTCGACCCCCAGCCGCGGTTTCCCGCGATCGAAGAGGCCGTTTCCGCCTTCTGGGAAGCCGACCGCACCTTCGAAGCGTCGGTCGCCAACCGGCCTGCCGGCGACAACGGCGCGAACGAGTTCGTGTTCTACGACGGTCCTCCGTTCGCCAATGGGTTGCCGCACTACGGACACCTGCTCACCGGATTCGTGAAGGACGCGGTGCCGCGTTACCAAACAATGCGTGGTCGTCGTGTCGAGCGCCGCTTTGGTTGGGACTGCCACGGTCTGCCCGCCGAGGTCGAAGCCGAAAAGGAACTCGGAATCTCGGGCCACCCCGAGATTGCCCGGTTCGGAATCGATCGATTCAACGATGCGTGCCGAACCAGCGTGTTGCGTTACACCAATGAGTGGCAGCGTTATGTCACGCGTCAGGCGCGCTGGGTCGACTTCGACAACGACTACAAGACGCTCGACCGTTCCTACATGGAAAGCGTCATGTGGGCGTTCCGCACGCTGTGGGACAAGGGCCTGATTTACGAGGGCTTCCGCGTGCTCGCGTACTGCTGGCGTTGCGAGACACCGTTGTCGAACACCGAGACGCGCATGGACGACGTCTACCAGAACCGTCAGGACCCCGCGCTCACCGTGTGGTTCGAGCTCGACAGCGGCGAGCGCATCCTTGCGTGGACCACCACGCCCTGGACGTTGCCGTCCAACCTTGCGCTCGCGGTTGGGCCCGACATCGACTACGCGGTCGTGCGTCACGACGACGGACACCGTTACATCCTCGCCGAGGCGCGCCTCGGGTCGTACGAGAAGGAACTCGCCGGGGCCGAACGTGTCGGGACGTTGAAGGGAAGCGAACTCGTCGGCCGTCGCTACGCGCCGCTGTTCGAATTCTTCGCCGACGCACCGAACGCTTTCCGGGTTCTGTCCGGTGATTTCGTCACCACCGAAGACGGCACCGGCGTCGTGCACATGGCCCCCGGTTTCGGCGAGGATGACCAAGTCACGTGCACCGCGGCCGGCATCGCAACCATCTGTCCGATGGATGAAAAGGGCTGCTACACCAGCGAGATTTCCCCTTGGTCGGGTACGCACGTTTTCGAGGCCAACCCGCAGGTGATCCGTCACCTGAAAGACGCGGGGCGCGTGGTGCGACACGATTCGTACGACCACCCGTACCCGCATTGTTGGCGGTGCTCGCAACCGCTCGTCTATCGCGCGATCTCCAGTTGGTTCGTCGAGGTGACGAAGTTCCGTGACCGCATGGTCGAACTGAACGAACAGATCCGATGGGTGCCCGAGCATCTGAAGCACGGAACCTTCGGCAAGTGGCTGGCGAACGCACGCGATTGGTCCATCAGCCGCAACCGTTTCTGGGGTTCACCGATTCCGGTGTGGAAGAGCGACGACCCGACGTACCCGCGCGTCGACGTGTACGGCAGCGTCGCGCAGCTCGAGGCGGATTTCGGTGTCGAAGTCGCCGACCTGCACCGCCCGGTCATCGACAACCTCGTTCGCCCGAATCCCGACGATCCCACGGGCAAGTCGATGATGCGCCGTGTCCCCGAGGTTCTCGACTGCTGGTTCGAGAGCGGCTCGATGCCGTTCGCCCAGGTGCACTATCCCTTCGAGAACGAGCAGTGGTTCGAGCACCATTATCCGGGCGATTTCATCGTCGAATATGTCGCTCAAACGCGCGGATGGTTCTACACCATGCACGTACTCGCAACGGCCCTGTTCGACCGCCCCGCCTTTTCGACGTGCGTCGGTCATGGCGTCGTGCTGGGTGACGACGGCCAGAAGATGTCGAAGAGCCTTCGCAATTACCCCGACCCGATGAAGGTGTTCGATACGTACGGAGCCGACGCCATGCGGTGGTACCTGTTGTCGTCGCCGATTCTCCGTGGAGGCGACTTCTCGGTCACCGAAGCCGGAATCCGCGACACGGTTCGTCAGGTCGCACTGCCGCTGTGGAACACGTGGTACTTCCTTTCCCTGTACGCCAACGCCGAGAACGTGACCGGAGCATGGTCGACGAGCAGTGTGAACGTTCTCGACCGCTACATCCTTGCCAAGACCCACGACCTGGTCGCCGACCTCACAAGGCAACTCGATGCCTACGACCTTTTCGACGCTTGCGCGACCACGCGCACGTACCTCGACGTCCTCACCAACTGGTACGTCCGTCGCAGCCGCGACCGATTCTGGCGTGGTGATCGCGAAGCAATCGACACTCTGCACACCGTTCTGCACGTCGTCGCCCGCGCGATCGCGCCTTTGCAGCCGTTCCTCGCCGAAGAGATCTTCCGCGGCCTCAGCGGCGAACGCAGCGTGCACCTCACTGATTGGCCCGATGCGTCGGTGCTGCCCGCCGACCCCGATCTCGTCGCGGCGATGGATTCCGTCCGCGATGTGTGTTCGACCGCCCTGTCGGTGCGCAAGGCGCACGGTCTTCGCGTCCGCCTGCCGTTGTCATCGTTGACGGTCGCATCGGCGGCTGCCGCTCGAGCAGTCGATTACTCCGACATCATCCGCGACGAGGTCAACGTGCGCGAGGTCATCTTCACCGATGACGTCGCTTCCGTTGCACGTCGCGAGCTGCAGGTCTTGCCGAAAACTCTCGGCCCGCGCATCGGTGGCGAGGTGCAAAAGGTCATCGCTGCGGTGAAGAAAGGCGAGTGGTCGCTCGAAGATGGTGCACCGACGGCGGCCGGAGTTCGTCTCGAAGAGGGCGAGTTCACGCTGCGCGTCGTGGCCCGCGAAGGCACCGCAAGCGCCGCGCTGGGCGACGTCGACGGTGTCGTCGTGTTGGATGTCGAGGTGACGCCCGAACTCGAGGCCGAGGGTCAGGCCCGCGACCTCATCCGCACCCTTCAGCAGACGCGTCGCGCGATCGGCCTCGACGTCAGCGATCGCATCGCCGTCAACATCGACGCCCCAACGGGCGTGGTCGACCGCATCACCCCGTACATCGCGATGATCGCCGGCGAGGTCCTTGCCACATCCGTCCTTTTCGCGCCGGGAGCGGGCGAGGCCCAGCACGTCGAAGGGACCGGTGCAGATTCGATCCGCATCTGGGTGACAGCCGGGTCCTAGACTCCTCGCACCCGTGAGACAGATCCGACGAGACAGGTAGGTGCGTGATGGCAGCGAAGAAGCCCGTCAAGAAGTCTGCGAAGAAGCCGGCTCCCAAAAAGAAAGTTGCGGCAAAGAAGAAGCCGACCGCCAAGAAGAAGGTTGCGGCGAAGAAGAAGCCGACCGCCAAGAAGAAGCCGGTGGCGAAGAAGAAGCCGGCTCCCAAAAAGAAAGTTGCGGCAAAGAAGAAGCCGACCGCGAAGAAGCCCGTCAAGAAGGTCCTGACCCCGGCGCAAAAGAAGGCACTTGCGAAGAAGGTCGCAGCCGAAAAGGCGGCGAAGAAAAAGGCGGCGGCCCAGAAATTGGCAGCGGCGAAGAAGAAGGCTGCCGAGCAAAAGGCACTTGCTGCGAAGAAGTCCGCCGAGAAGAAGGCGCGCGCGAAAGCCCAGGCCGATGCAAAGCGCGCCCGTCTCGCCGAGCAAAAGGCCAAGGCCAAGGCCAAGGCCGAGGCCGACCGCGCGCGTGCCAAGGCGCAAGCCGAAGCAAAGAAACAACGTGAAGCCGAGGCAAAGCGCAAGGCCGCCGAACGCGAGGCGGCAAAGGCGGCGAAAGAGGCCGAACGTCGCGCTGAAGTTGCGCGCAAAGAAGCCGAGCGCGAGGCCGCGAAGGCGGCCAAAGAGGCGGAACGTCGTGCCGAGATCGAGCGCAAGGCCGCCGAAAAGCGCAAGAAGGCTCTCGAGCGCCCGCCGATCGTCAAACTCGAAACCCAAGATGGCGTCACGTCGACCAAAGACTTCGACCTCAAGTTCCTCTTCTCTCAGCGCGAACTACTGCAGGCCGAACGCGCCAAGTTGGTGGGGCAAGCCGTGCGTCTGGAAGACGAAGCGAACCAGCTCATCGAGGATGCCGAAATGGGCGACGTGCAGTTCGACGACGAGGGTGGCGAGGGCGACACGATGGTCGTCGAGCGCGAACGTGACCTCACGCTGTCAGCGCAGGCGCGCCAGACGGTCGAAGAAATCGACGCGGCACTCGAGCGCATGAAAATCGGCGAGTACGGCTATTCGTCCCATTCGGGCAAGCCGATCCCGCGCGAGCGTCTGAAGGCGTTGCCATGGACCACCGAGCTGGTCGAGGAACGCGTCGGGGGCATCGGCCGCCGGTGAAGTCCCTTCGTGCGGTCACCGCGGTGGTCGCCCTCGCAGTCGTCATCGCTGATCAGCTCACCAAGCACTGGGCGCTGTCGGCCCTCGACGACGGCCACACGGTCGATCTCATCGGGTCGCTTCGCCTGAATCTCGCTTTCAACACCGGCATGGCCTTCGCCAAGGGCCAGGGGGTCGGTCCGTTGATAGCCATCGTGGGGCTGTTGGTGATCGCGTACCTGCTCGTCGGTTTGCGGCGTGATTCGCGACCCGGCGCGTTCTTCGTTGGTCTCGTCGCCGGTGGGGCGGCGGGCAACATCGTGGACCGGTTGTTCCGCGGACGCGGCTGGTTCCACGGTGCGGTTGTCGACTTCATCGACCTGCAGTGGTGGCCGATCTTCAACCTGGCCGATGCCGCGATTGTCGTCGGGGCTGCCGCGCTCGTCGTGGCGTCGTTCCTTCCCGACAGAAAGACCGTCGCGTGATCACCGAGTCGATTCCGAGCGCCCTCGCCGGAGACCGCCTCGATCGGATCGTGTCGCTTCTCGCCGACCTCAGCCGGTCGCAGTCGGCCGCGCTCATCGAGAACGGCGGTGTCCGTGTCGACGGCGTCGTCGCAGCCTCCGGCAAGGTGAAACTCGACGAGGGTCAGTTGGTCGACATCGACACCAGTCGGATCCCCGGGCCGGAGTTGCCCGTGGGCGATGCGTCCGTTGACTTCGAAACCGTGCATGTCGATGCTGACGTCGTTGTCGTCAACAAGCGCGCGGGCCTGGTCGTGCATCCGGGGTCGGGCAATCCGTACGGCACGCTTGTCAACGGACTGCTTGCGAGGTATCCCGAAATTGCCGATGTTGGCGAACCGATGCGACCCGGAATCGTCCACCGTCTCGACGTCGGTACCACGGGCCTGATGGTGGTTGCCCGAACACAGAACGCATACGACTCGCTCGTGGGACAGTTGTCCAGACGCGAGGTTCACCGTCGTTATGCCGCGCTTGCGGTGGGCTGGTTCGATGCCCCGAGCGGCGTCATCGACGCGCCGATCGGCCGTGACGTCCGCGATGCGACACGAATGGCCGTGCGTAACGACGGCAAGGCCGCTCGCACCCACTACGAAGTCGTGCAAAAGTTCGCCCGACCCACCGAGACGTCCTTCGTGCGCTGCACGCTCGAAACCGGTCGCACACACCAAATCAGGGTGCATCTGGGGGCGGTCGGTCATCCGGTCATCGGTGACGCCACATACGGCGGTGTCAGGGCTGCGGTTCCGTTTCCGCGACCCGCACTTCATGCCGAACGTCTGTCGTTCGAGCATCCGTCAAACGGTCAAACCGTCACGTGCGAGGCACCGATGCCCGACGACATGCGCGGGTTGATCGACCGCCTCAGTGCGGGTGATTGATCTCGGGCCACGGGGCGTCGCCGCGCGCCGCCGCCGCGATTCCGGCCAACGTGTACTGCTCGAGGTGGTGCCGCATGTGCTGGCCCGCTCCGTCCCAGATGGCAAGCAGAACGCACTGGCCCTCGTGGCTGCATGAACCGTCTTGATGCGGTTGGCCGAAGTCTCCGACCGTGATCGGCCCGTCGACCGCCGAAATGATCTCGGCCAACTTGATCTCGGTGGGGTCCTTGGCGAGAACGTATCCTCCACCCACTCCGCGCTTCGAACGCACGAGACCCGCACCCTTCAGCGCGAGCAGGATCTGTTCGAGATATGGCTGGGGGAGGCCGGTGCGCTCTGCGATGTCGCGCACCGACGTGGGGCCCGACGATTGGTCGTGAAGTGCGAGCGACAAGAGGGCGCGACACGCATAGTCGCCGCGGGTTGAAACACGCACGGGCCCATCGTAGAACGCCGCACCCGCGAGGTTTGACATCGCTGCAGCCACTCGACGGGTTGCGTTCCCGCGACATCGGCTGGTTCACTCGAAGGGTGCCGTCCGCGCAGCCCACCCCCGTCTTGCCGCGCTACGGAGACGGTGCGCTGAGCGACGTCATGCCGTGGATTCTCGGGGCATCGCTTGCGAAAAGTGGATCGCGGGCGGCGGTCCCGACGTGGATGCCCGATCACGACGTCTCGGTCGAGCGCCGGGTCGTTCTGGTGATCGACGGGCTGGGCCACCACCAGCTCGCCACGCGACGCGCACTCGCCCCCGTGCTTGCGTCGCTTGCATCCAACGTCATCACCTCGGTGGCGCCGACAACAACCGCCACCGCGCTCACGTCGCTGACGACGGGCACGTGTCCCGGTGAGCACGGCATCGTTGGGTATCGCATGGACATGGG
>CAYFNP010000042.1:0-9597 GCA_964344425.1 uncultured Bifidobacterium sp.
GACGGTGGCAACGAACAGGATCGAGCCGACGCGACGTACCGCGCGGGCACGGATCACGCTGCGGGTTGAAGAACCCGCTTGATGCGATCGAGCAGGGCGTCGTACTCGGTGATCGCGTCGAACTGCGGGAACTCGTTGATGACGTTGGCGGGTGCCCTGAAAAGGAAACCGTGGTGCGCGGCAGTAAGCATTGCCGTGTCGTTATACGAGTCGCCGGCGGCGATGATGCGGTAGTTCAGTCCCCGAAGTGCATCGACGGCCTTTCGCTTTTGGTCGTCAAGCCTCAATTCAAAATCGATAATCCGGTCGTCTTCGACGATCAAGCGATGGCAGATCAGCGTGGGCATACCGAGTTGGCGCATGAATGGTCGCCCGAACTGTTCGAACGTGTCGGAGAGGATGAGGACCTGTGTCATCGAGCGCAGTTCGTCGAGGAACTCGCGAGCGCCGTCGAGTGGCCGCAGCCCCGCAATGACATTTGTGATGGCGCTCATCGTGAGACCATGACGATCGAGGAGATCCAGGCGATACCGCATCAGTTTGTCGTAATCGGGTTCGTCGCGGGTCGTCCTACGCAGTTCCGCAATGCCGGTCGCTTCGGAGACCGCGATCCAGATTTCGGGAATCAGCACACCCTCGAGGTCGAGAGTGACGATCGTTTGGGTGGCTGACTGCGCGATTGCCATGCCGTATTCTCGCACCGTGGTCGATCAATCGGTGCGGCAGGTGTGTAGAACCAAGATCGTGGCGACCCTCGGGCCGGGCTCCAGCGATGACGGCACGATCGCTGCATTGGTCGACGCCGGTGCAAGTGTCTTTCGCCTCAATTGCTCGCATCTATCCACGGACGGCCTCGCCGAATTGATCGGTCGGGTCCGTCGCGTGGCGCCGTCGACGGCCGTCCTTGTTGACGTGCAGGGGCCCAAGATGCGCTATTCGGGTCCCGAGAGAGTGTTGGACGAAGGGGCTACGGTCGACTTCGCACTGCGCGACTTGGGTCTCGACGATCTCATTTCGAACGGCGGGATGAAGTCCCTCGCGGCCGGTCAGAGGCTGCTGTTGCACGACGGTCGGATCGCCTGCGAAATAGCCAGGGTCGACGGCGAGGCGTTGACGGCGACGGTGGTCGAAGGTGGTGTGCTGAAGCCGGGAAAGGGTGTCAATCTGCCCGACACCGTCATCTCGGGCAGTTTGCTTTCGTCGAAGGATCTGGCGGACATTGCGGTGGCCCGTGATTTCGACGTCGAAGTGGTTGCAGTGTCGTTCGTGCAGAACGCCGACGATGTTCGGGTAGTCAGGGACCTGCGCGGCCCGAACGGTCTCGTCATTGCGAAGATCGAACGTCCGCAGGCGCTCGAGAGTCTCGATGCAATTCTCGACGCATGCGACGGCCTCATGGCCGCGCGCGGTGACCTGGGTGTCGAAATACCGTACGAAGACGTTCCGCCCGTTCAACGGCGCCTGGCACGGCGATCCATCGAGAAAGGGAAGTTCTCCATCTGTGCGACGGAGATGCTCGAGTCGATGATTTCCGCAAACCGGCCAACGCGTGCCGAGGTGGCCGACGTGTCTGCGGCGGTACGTGACGGGTTCGACGCGGTGATGTTGTCGGCCGAGACGGCGGTTGGGCACGACCCGGTCGGGGCCGTGCGGGCCATGACGCGAATCTGTATCGGGGCCGAAACCGATGTCAATCTTCCCAACCTGTATGCAGATGCGAATCCGCATGCGGCCGCCGTGACGGCTGCCGCCAGCGCCTTGGCCAAGCGCATCGACGCCGACGCGGTACTCAGCCTCACCTACACGGGCTACAGCGCCCGATTAATGGCCGCCTGCCGGCCGAGCGCCCCGATCATCGCTGCCACGCCCGACGGGGCCTCAGCGCGTGTGCTGGGGTGCTTCCGCGGTGTTGTCCCGATCGTGGTCGATCGACCGGCGGAGATCGAGGACGCGATCCCCATGGCACTCGACCGTGCGCGGGCGTTGGGTCACGTTCGTCCCGGCGACCGGGTGGTGGTCTGCGCGTCGCGTCTCAGTCCCCGTTCCGACGCCGACACCGTGTGGCTGCACACCGAGCCCTGACGGGCGTCTCCGGGCCGCAGTTACAGCCAGTCCGTGCCGAAATTTCCGTTGACGGCAACGATCAACAGCTTTGCGCCGTCGGGCCCGGCCCATTCGGGGCCGTAGGCGTGGCCCTTGGCGACGAATCGAACGTCGCCGGGGCGAAACACGCCCTCGCCTTCGATGTGGAACTCGCCCTCTTTGATGATGTAGAGGGTGTCCGACGCGTGCACGTGCCGGCCCAGCCAGGTGTTCGGCGGAAAGGTGTTTTCGAGAACGGTCGGCGTCCGACTGAGAATCCGTACGTGAACCTCGCCCTTGATGTTCGGGTTGGTTGCGATCATCGGTTCGATGTCGCTCGGGTTGCTGCGCCAAACGTTCGTATCGGTCATGGTCCGACGATAGAAAGCCGAGCGGGCGGTAGAGAAATCACGAGAGGGAACGGAAGCGTCGCTGCGTGGCCATGGTCGTAAGAACGAGGACGAGCATCAGTGCGCCGGTTCCCGAGATGGTCTCGGGTAGCGAGTGCAGGTGTCGTGCCACGTAACCGATAACGAGTGCCCCCATCGGAGCCAGGCCCACCATGAGCAGACTGTGCACCGACATCACCCGACCCATGACCTCGGGCGGGGTATTGCCCTGCAAGAGGGTTTGGTTCAAGTTCAGGTAGAAGCCACCCGTCAGTCCCCACGCGAAAAGGACGAGCGCCAAGGCGACGTACGACGGCGCGGGCCCAATGAAGATCTGCACGGTTGCGCCGGTCGTGAGCCCGAGCATGAACCACAGGCCCTTGCGGCGCACGCGGTGAGAGTTGCGCAACAACCACATCGATGTTGCGAATTGACCGAGACCGAGCATCGTGTAGAGGAACGTTGCGGACGCGCCGGTTGCACCGACCTCTTCGCGGGCGAACTGGGGTCCAAGCACCATCCAGGGCGACATCATGAAGATGACGCTGCCCATCAGCAGGATGAACAGAACCTTGATGTCCTTGTGCGTGGCGATGAACCGCACGCCGGCCGACAGGTCGTGGAGGAGTCGCCGAGAGGGTTCGTTGGCCGCGTGTTGTGCCCGAGGGGGAAGCCTCAGGGGCACAAGGACCACGAATCCGACCGCGTACAACACGGCCTGCACCCAGAAGGCTCCTTCGATTCCCCAGCGTCCGATGGCCGGACCCGCGACCGCGGGACCGATGATCAGGGCGAGATTCGATGCGACGACGGACACGATGACTGCGTTCATCAGCTGGGTGGCGGGAACCAACGTGGGGACGATCGCCGTGCGGACGGGCTGTCCGATGGCGATGAACAGCCCGAGAATTGCCGCGCAGAGCGTCGCCGAGCCGGTCGTCACCCGTTCAGACGAAACGAGAACAGCGGTAATGAGCGTGATGGTGAACGCACCGGCCTGGCTGAACATCAACATGAAGCGTCGGTTGAACCGGTCGCTGAAGACCCCAACGGGAAGTGAGATGAAGAGGGCCGGTAGGCCCATCACGAAAAGCAACCGTCCGCTCACGTCGGACTTCGAGCCGAGTTCGAGGATCAGCCACACGAATGCGAAGCGTTGGGTCGACTGCACCAGAACGAATCCGAGGGTGTTGACCCAGAGCAATCGAAACGCACTGACACGCAGAACGGCGAAAGGGGAGTCCGCCGGAGCGGACGGAACCTTGACGGTCACGCTGCGTCTCGAACGCTGTATTCGATCGGAAGTCGCTTGAGACCGCCCACGAAGAGAGTCTTCATGAATGCCGGGTCTCCGGCGAGTTCGACGGACTCGAGTCGAGGAATGAGTTCGGCCATCAATGCGCGCAATTCCATTCGCGCGAGCATGGCGCCGAGGCAATAGTGCACACCGAAACCGAATGACAGGTGCTTGTTGGGCGAACGGGTGATGTCGAAGGCGAAGGGTCGGTCGAACACCTCTTCGTCGCGGTTCGCGGAAGGATAGGAAAGCAGGACGCTTTGGCCTTTGCGAACGAGAACCTCGCCGACCTCGGCATCCTCGGCGGCGGTACGCATGAAGTGCTTGACGGGTGTGACCCATCGAATCATCTCGTCGACGGCCGTGCCGACCATCTCGGGGTGCTTCTTCAGCAATGCCAGTTGATCGGGGTTCTGTATGAGGGCCAACAGACCCCCGGCCATCGAGGCGGACGTGGTGTCATGGCCCGCTGTTGCTGCGATGACGTAGTACGAAATCGTCTGAATATCGGTCAGCGGTTGACCATCGATCAGGGCGTTCGCAATCACCGACGTGAGATCGTCGCGGGGCTCCTCGCGGCGCCTCTTGGTCAACTCGGTGAAATACGCGAAGAAGTCCTGCACCACCGCGATGAGATCCTCGGGAGAAGAACCACGGCGCATCTCTTCGTCGGCGTTGCCGAAAAGTTCCTGTGTGAGTTTCAGCATCCGGGGGAAGTCGCTCTCGGGCAGACCGAGGATTGCAAGAATGACGTTGAGGGGCAGCGGCATCGCGATGTCGCGGGCGAAGTCGCACGTGCCACCCAACTCGACCATGCGGTCAACCGACGCCTTCGCCAGGCCCGCGAGACGGTCGTCGAGGCGGGCGAGACTCTTCGGGAGGAACCAATCCGAGGTGATCCCACGCAGCGCCCGATGTTCGGGGTCGTCGACATGGATCAGGGTTCGCAAGAGATTGCCGTTCTTGGCTGCTCGTTCGTCGTCGCCTTTGCTGCCGAGTACGGGTCGGGGCTCGTTCAGGAAAACCGAGTTGCGCAGTTCGACCGCGAGCACGTCGGCGTGGCGGGTCACGGCCCAGAACGGATTGAAGTTGTCGTGTTCGACAAGGTGAACCGGACTCTCCCGACGCAGAACCGAGCATGCCTCGTGGAAATAGTCCTCGTCGGCGTACGCCGCCGGAGTGACGAACACCTGACCCGCTTCGTGTGACGACAACATCACGCCCCCTCGCACGACAGGCTAGTCGCGCTTGACGTCGGTATCAGTCGAGTTGCGCGCCGACGCGGTGCGAAGCAAGGACGTCGAGGCTGCGACCATCTGCGGCGAGGCCTTCTTCGATGTACTTGTCGATCATCTTGTGAATGTGGCGAATTCGGCCCTCTTGGTAGTTCCCGTAGGTGACCGTCTTCTTGCCGCTCGACTTCAGGCCCTGTTGGACGAAGGGCACGTTCGACATGTCCTGCTCGAAAACGTCCGCGAGGCCGGCCATGCCCGGCGCTTCGGCCCAACGCTGATCGCGCCGCAGCTTCGTGGTGGGAGCGGGTTCGGGCTTTGGTTCGTTGTCGGGGACGGCAACCATGCGGATGACATCCATGAACGACGTGTCGGGCGTGCGTCCCGGACGCCAGCGGTACATCAACGGCTGACCGATTCCGGCCCACGGCGCGAAGGCCGGGAACATGTGGTACAGCACGGCGTCGAGAATCTCGGCGTCGGAGTGATTGTCGAGGTTCGCACGGAACATCGCCGACATGCGATCGCGGAAGGTCTGTGCAACGTACGCGCGGGCATCGACGCCCTGGGGAACCTCGGGACGGGTCTGGTCGCTGTAGCCGCGCGAGCGGCTGGAGAACGCAACGAACTCTTCGGCGATCGACTCTTCACTCAATTGTTCGAGGATGTGGGGAGACTGCACTCCGAACGGATTGAAGAATCGGCTGATCTCGGGGTTGTCGGGGTAGATCGAGTACTCGCTGTTCTCGTCACCACAGAACGGCTTGATCTGTGGGTGCGTCATGATGACGTGGTAGCCCTCGCTGAAAGCTTCCATCAGGACCTTCCAGTTGCACTCGACTTCCTTGACCGCGTGGAAGGCCTTGTAGCGCTTCGACAGGGGGAAGTCCTTGAAGTGCTCGATCATCTTGGCTGCGTATTGCTCGAAGGGTCGTGCGTTGGGGTCGAAGTTGACGAAGACGAGTCCGTCCCACACTGCGACCTGTGCCTGTGGCAGGCAGGTTGGTTTCGATCCGTGGACGAACTGGGGGAAGTCCCAGGCACCGGGCACGTTGACGAGGTCGCCCCTGTTGTCCCATTCCCATCCATGGAAAGGGCACACGAACGAATCGACGCGACCCTCGTCGTCGGCAAGGCGTGTGCCGCGGTGCATACAGGCGTTGTGCAGGGCGCGGATCTTGCCATCGCGTCCGCGGATGACGATCAGTGATTCATCGGCCACGTCGTAGACGACGTGCGAACCTGGTTCCTTGATCTCGTCCTCGAGACAGGCGAACTGCCAGGTCTTCATCCACACGTACTCCTTTTCGAGCGCGGCGAATTCGGGCGACGTGAACCGCGTCTTTGGCACCTCTTCTGAACCCACATAGGGGCTGGCGAAATCGAGGAACGCTTTCGGAACGGGCCGGGTGTCGGTCTTCAGGATCTCCTGGACCTTGGGGCCGCGCGAGTGCGAGACGCCGGGGTCGTTCTCGAGTGTCGTCATTTCCCTCTCCTGTGTCGTGGACGCGCTGTCAGCGCGGAACCTGTACGTGCTCTTCGACAAACAACCGTAAACGACCGCTGACGTGTTGCAGCGAGTCGGATGCGACTTTCTTGCCTATTTCGGTGGCGTAAGCAGCCTCGAAGTCTTCCTGCGAGTCGAACCAGAGTTCGGACACCCCGTCGTACGGCACGTCGGCGGCGCCATCCGCAGCGGCCGGGCCCGTGACCAGATTGAACGTGAGACCCCGCAGCCCGGGAAGCTGACGGGCGAGTGGTGCGTGTTCAGTCAGCCACCAGCGGCGGAAATCGTCGGGGGACTGGTTCTCGCCGCGACTGAGCAGGATGATTGCCTTGAACATCTCGGACCTCTCAGCTCGGTTTGGTGATGCGATGTCCCGGCCGGCCGCCCGAGGCGTAGCACAGGGCGATCACGATTTCGTTGGGGTGTGGCGCGTCGTCGATGGCGACGGTCGCGGCGTCCATGTCGTCGAATACCCAGATGTCGTGACGATTCGTGACGGGGAACGTCAGACGAAAGCCGGCAGAGGCGATCAACTTTGTCGAGGGAATGATCGCCGCGCCGCCGCCGATCGCTGCGCGAACGGGTGCGCCGAACGTGGGATGGATGAGAGCGGCTGCGTGCTCCAACTCTCCGTCGAGGCCCACGATTGCTCCCTTGCCGTAGGCGGTGATGGCCTCGGCGGGAACCCCGAGCGTCGCCAAACAACGTGCGGCGAGCCCTTCTGAAATAGCTGGCGCCGCGGCAATGAGAGGGGAGAGGTCCTCGACGTAGCGTCCCGCGAAGGGGTTGATGACGACTGCGGCGGCTACCGCGCGCACCGAGGGTGTGGCGAGTTCCTTGCCGAGGACGCTCGTGGTCTCTTCGCGAGAGACGAACCACTTGCGAACCTCGAGGCGTTGCGAAGAGGGGTCGGATGGCATCCCAAAAGGGTACTTTGTCGTTCGTGGCGACGACGTGGAGGAACTGGGCCGGTAACCAAGTGGCTCGGCCGGCTGAATGGCACTCGCCGCGAAACGAAGCCGACGTCGTTGCCCTGGTTCGTCGGGCGCAACGCGAAGGGCGTCGGATCCGAGTGGTCGGTTCGGGTCACAGTTTCACCCCCGTCGCGGTTGCCGAGGACCTACTCGTCGATCTGTCGGCGCTGTCGACTGTGGGCGACGTGGATCCGCTGACCGGCGAGGTCGAGATCGGCGCCGGCATCACCATCGCTGCGCTGAACGAGGAGCTTGCCAAGCAGGGTCGTGCGCTCGCGAACCTGGGCGACATCGCCTACCAGTCGATCGCAGGCGCAATCTCCACCTCGACGCACGGCACGGGTATCGGATTGACGGGTATCGCGGGTCAGCTCACGGCACTCTCGCTGGTCATCGCGAACGGCGATGTGCGTCGCATCGATGATGCGCAGGACCCTGCCGTCTTCCGCGCTGCACGCGTGAGCGTCGGGACCCTGGGGGTCATCACGTCCGTTCGCTTGCGGACTGTTCCGGCCTTCACCCTTGCCGCGCGTGAGGAGCCGATGAAAGTGGACACGATCGTTGACCGACTCGACGAGTTGGTGACCCAGAACGACCACTTCGAGTTCTTCTGGATACCGCACACCAAATGGGCCCTCACCAAGAGGAACAACAGAACCGACGACCCTCCGCGTCCGATGTCGGGGGTACGCCAATGGTGGCAGAAGAGTTTCCTCGAGAACACAGCATTCGGATTGGTGTGCAAGGTGGGCAGGGCTCGTCCGTCGTTGATTCCGAAGTTGGCGACGGCGTTACCCTCGAGTGGCTCGGTGGAATATTCCGATGCAAGCCATCGAATCTTCGCGAGTCCGCGGCGGGTGAAGTTCTTGGAAATGGAATACTCGATTCCCTACGAGGCCTGCGGTGAGGCGTTGGGTCGAGTCCGACGGCTGATCGACGACCGCGGTTTCAAGATCAGCTTTCCCGTCGAGGTTCGGTTCACGGCGGGCGATGACGCGTACCTGTCAACGTCGACCGGTCGCCGCAGCGCATACATAGCGGTGCACATGTTCAAAGGAATGGACCACCGTGACTACTTCAACGGCGTCGAGGCGATCATGGGTGATTACGCCGGACGACCGCACTGGGGCAAGATGCACGGCCTCGACGCAGAGAGGCTTGCCGCCGTGTATCCGGAGTGGGCCTCGTTCGGCGATGTTCGCAGGAGCTTCGACCCCGACGGCATGTTCCTGAACGCGCACGTTGGGTCACTGTTCGGGGACCGCCGCTAATCTCGGCTCATGTCCGAGCCCAACATCCCGTCCGACGTCTCCCAGATCGATGCTGCATGGATCGAGGCCGCGCTTCGTGCCGGCGGTAAAACCTCTGTCGGTTCAATTTCGGGTGCCGACCTGAAACAGATCGGCGAAGGCATCGGCGTGATGGGCGAGATCTACCGCGCGGCGTTGACCTACTCGTCGGGCACCGGGCCGGCGTCGGTGGTCGTGAAGTTGCCGTCGCGCGCCGACGCGAACCGCGAACAGGGCGTGTCACTGGGCATGTACGAGGCCGAGGTGAACTTCTATACGAAGTGTGCCGACCGCACGACGGCGTTCGTCCCGACGTCGTACTTCGCCAAGATCGTCCCCGGGACCGCCAACTTCGTCATCGTGATGCAAGACCTCGGCGGCATGTCCATGGTGTCGCAGATCGACGGCATGTCCGACACGCAGGCAAAGGCCGCACTCGAGACACTTGCGGGCGTTCACGCAAGTTGGTGGGGCAAGGCCGAGGACGCCGCCATTTCGTGGGCACCGAGCGTCGTTCACGAGCGAATCCAGGGATTCGCGCAGATGTGGCCCGCTTTGTGGGACATGTTCCAGCCGAATTTCGGCGACAGGCTGAATGACGAAGGGCGAGCGCTCGGAAAGTGGCTCACGACCAACTACTGGCCGGCTTGCCAGGAGTTCGCGAAGAGCCCGTGGACGCTCGTTCACCTCGATTATCGGGTGGACAATCTCATGTTCGACAAGGACAAGGTTGCGGTCATCGACTGGCAGAGCATGGGTCGAGGCCCTGCCGCGTACGACGTTGCGTACCTGCTGGGCGGAAGCGTCACGGTCGCGGCGCGCCGCGA